>JAEZGP010000603.1 GCA_023437285.1 Actinomycetes bacterium
CGCCCGGCGCGACGCTGGGCCCGGCGCCCGTCGGTACCCCCGCGCCGCCCGCCGACCCGGACGAGCTGCGCCGCGAGATAGCGGCGACCCGCTCGGACCTGGCGGACACGCTCGCGGCCCTGGTCGCCAAGAGTGACGTGAAAGCCCGGGTCGGCGACGAGCTGACCCACCTCAAGGCCCGGGCCGTCGACAGTGTGCAGCGCCGCCGCACGCTGCTCATGGCAATCTCCGGAGCCGTCGTCGCGGCCATCGCGGCCGGTGTGGTGATCTGGCAGGTCCGGGGAAGGGGACGTCGATGAGCGCGAAGAAGATCGCCTACAAGCCCGTGGGCATGGTGCTCGGCATGGCCGCCGGCGCGGTCGCGGGCCTGATCTTCAAGCAGGTGTGGCAGGCCATTGAGGGCGACAACGACGCCCCCAACGCGACGGACGAGGAGCGCCAGTGGGGCGAGATCCTTTTGGCCGCCGCGCTGCAGGGGGCCATCTTCGCGGTGGTGAAGGCGGCGGTCGACCGGGCGGGCGCCACGGGCGTGCGGCGCGTCACCGGTGAGTGGCCGGACTGATTTTCCGGGTTCGCGACCGGGGCGGCACCTGCGCGGCGCCGACCTGGTTCGTTGTCAGGAGGTCGTCCGCCGGTCGATGCCGAGCGTGGCGATGAGGTCCTCGTGCAGCTCGAACCAGACGCGGTGGCAGGAGTCGACATCCGTACGGTCGACCCAGCCGCCGTCCCCGGCCACGACGCGCTCGCGGGCCGCCGCGAAACGCGGGTGATAGCCGTCGAGCCGGGCCAGGGCGCGGCCGAGCCGCTCCGCGAGCGGGGCGAGGCCAAGGTCGATAGCCGCCAGCTCGTTGAGGACGGCGCCGTCCCAGTCGGGATCGCGGTGGTCGTTGCGCGCGAGCCGGTCGGTGGCGGTCGGCCGCAGCTGCCAGTCGGTGCAGGCCCGCTGGAGGCGGGCGTTGAGCGGGAGAAAGGCGCGGTACACGTCGCGTACTGTCGCGTCGGCGCCGGCCTCGGTCCGTTCGGCGGCCAGCTGGCGCTCGTTCTCGACGCGGCCCGATTCCGTCAGCGACCAGCCGTGCAGGTCGGCGAAGCCGGTACGGGTCACCCAGCCGTACGCCTCGGCGTCGAGCAGCGCCTCCTCGGTGTCGTCGGCGTCGAGCCCGAAGCGCCGGGCGACCGTGGGGGTGTCGGCGAAGCCCAGGATGCGCACAGCGTGCAGCACGAGCAGGCCGGGCGGCGATGGGTGGCTCATGACGGGCCCACCTGTCGCGCCGTGAGCCGGTTGTAGTGCTGCTGGCACGCCTGCGGGGAGTTGAAGCCCAGCGCGTCGGCCATCTGGGCCCAGGTCAGGCCGGCGCTGCGGGCGGCGAACAGCAGGCCCGCCTCCAGCCCGTCGACCTCGGCGCGGGCGGCGGGCAGCAGGGTGAGCGCACTCAGGAGGTCCTCGGTGGCCAGGTCGGCCGAGCGCCAGACGGCGTACTGCACCAGGTCGACCGCCGACGGCGGGATGGGGGCGGGCCGCCAGGGCCGGGTGCCGATCGCGTCGGCGCCACGGCCGATGAGGTGCTGCGTGGCCTCCCGCTCGCGGTGCGCCTGCCGCCGGTCGGCGCCGGCGGTGTCCTGCTTGCGTGTCATGCCACCGAGCCTGCACAATCAACAAAATGTTGTCAACATTCCGTTGATAGGTGTGTGCTGGTGCTCGTTCCCCTCCTAGCCGCCGACCCCGACACCTGCGGGCGGAAGGCCGCCTCCCTCGGCGCGCTGCGCCGCGCCGGCCTGCCCGTACCGGACGGGTTCGTGGTGCCGTTCGCGGCCTACCGCGCCGCCGCCGGCCTGCCGGCCGGCGGCCTGGATGCCGTCCGGCGGGCGATCGAGACCCGCCCGCTGCCCGCCGGGCTGCTCGACGCGATCGGCCGCGCGCTGCACACCCTTGGCGACGTACCGGTGGCCGTACGGTCGTCAGCGGCCAACGAGGACACCGGCGCGACCTCGGCGGCCGGGCAGTACGACAGCGTCCTGGCCGTACGCGGCCCCGCCGACGTCGCGCGGGCCGTGCGTACCTGCTGGGCCTCCCTGTACTCGCGCCGCGCTGCCAGCTACCGGGCCGACCAGCCCGCGCACGTCCCGGCGATGGCCGTCGTCGTGCAGCGCCACGTGGACGCCGAGGTCTCCGGGGTCATGTTCACCCCCATCGCCCCGGGCGGCGTGACGGAGATCGAGGCGACCTGGGGCCTCGGGACCAGCGTCGTCGGCGGTACGGTCACCCCGGACGCCTACCGGGTCGCCGGCGACGGGTCGGTCACCCGCACCATCGCCGACAAGCGCACGCGCGTCGACCGGCACGGCGCGCGACTGCGCACCCGCGACGTGGCAGCCCGGGACCGGAACCGACCGTCGATCGACGACGCGACCGCCGCGCGACTGGCGACGATGGGGCAGCGGGTCGCCGCCGCGCTCGGCGGCGGGCAGGACATCGAATGGGCGATCGTCGGCGACGAGATCTGGTTGCTCCAGGCCCGACCGATCACGGCCGCGCCGCCGTCCTCCGCCGCGCCGGCCTCAGCAGTGCCGGCCTCGGC
>JAEZGP010000669.1 GCA_023437285.1 Actinomycetes bacterium
GTGCAGGACGCCTTCGCGACCGCCCTGCGGCGCTGGCCCGAGGACGGACTGCCGCCCAGCCCGGCCGGTTGGATCATCACGACCGCGCGCAACCGGGCCATCGACCGCCGCCGGCGCGAGGCGATCCGCGCCGACCGCCAGGCGGAGGCGGCGCTGCTGCATGCCCCCGACGAATCGGAGACGGAGAGTCCCGTGGACGACGACCGGCTGAGGCTGATCTTCACCTGCTGCCATCCGGCGTTGAGCGTCGAGGCTCAGGTGGCGCTCACCCTGCGCCTGCTCGGCGGGCTGGGTACGGCCGAGATCGCCCGGGCCTTCCTCGTTCCGGAGGCCACCATGGGTCAGCGGATCAGCCGCGCCAAGGCCAAGATCCGGGACGCGCGTATCCCGTACCGGGTGCCGCGCGAGGCGGACCTGCCCGACCGGCTGGTGCCCGTACTCGCTGTGGTTTATCTGATCTTCAATGCGGGGCACGCGACGCCGGACGGGGCGCTCGCGGCCGAGGGCGTGCGGCTGGGGCGGCTACTCGCGGCGCTCATGCCCGACGAGCCCGAGGTGCTCGGCCTGCTCGCGCTCATGCTGCTCACCGAGTCGCGGCGGCCGGCGCGCTGGAGCGACACCGGCGACCTCGTGCTCCTCGCCGACCAGGACCGCTCGTGCTGGGACCGTGCGCTAATCGCGGAGGGCCAGGCGTTGGTGCGCCGCTGCCTGCGGCGCGGGCGCCCCGGGCCATACCAGATCCAGGCCGCGATCAACGCGGTGCACAGCGACGCGGACGCGGCGTCGGCCACCGACTGGCGACAGATCATCACCTTGTACGACCAGCAGCTCGCGGTCGCGCCGAGCCCGGTCGCCCGCCTGCACCGCGCGGTGGCCGTCGCGGAGGTCGCCGGCCCGGGACCGGCGCTGGCCCTGGTCGAGGAGCTGGACCTGGGCCGTCACCACGTGTTCCACGCGGTGCGCGCGGACCTGCTGCGACGCCTGGGCCGCCACGCCGAGGCGGCGCGGGCGTACGCCGTCGCGGCCGACCTGACGGGCAACGCCGCCGAGGCGGCGCTGCTGCGGCGCCGCGAACGGGAGTGCCTGGCCGCGTTTGCCGGCGACCGGCTGGGGTAGCGCAGCGCCATGGCGGAGTTCGGATACACCCTGATGGGCGAGCAGTGCGGTCCCCAGCAGCTCGTCGCGGACGGCATCGCGGCCGAGGCGGCCGGGTTCGACTTCCTGGTCGCGTCCGATCACTACTACCCGTGGCTGGCCGAGCAGGGCCACTCGCCGTACGTGTGGTCGGTGCTCGGCGCGGTCGCGCACGCGACGGCGCGGGCCCGGCTCATGTCGTTCGTGACCTGCCCGATCCGGCGCTACCACCCGGCGGTGGTGGCGCAGAAGGCGGCCACGATCGGGCTGCTTTCCGAGGGCCGGTTCACGCTCGGGCTGGGTGCGGGGGAGAACCTCAACGAGCACATCGTGGGGGCCTGGCCGCACGCGACCCAGCGGCATGAGATGTTCGCCGAGGCGCTGGAGATCATCCAGGCGCTGCTGGCCGGCGAGACCGTGCACTACGCGGGCAAGCACTACGAGGTCCCGGCCGCGCAGCTGTGGGACCGGCCCGACGCCGGCGTGCCGCTGGCCGTGGCCGTCTCCGGCGAGGACTCCATGGAGCTGGCCGTCCGGTACGCCGACGCGATGGTCGCGACCGAGCCGAAAGAGGAGCTCACCCAGGCGTTCCGGGACCGGGTCGGCGACAAGCCGCGCTACGGCCAGGTGCCCGTCTGCTACGGGCCCGACGAGGCGGCCTGCCGCACGCTCGCCCACGAACAGTTCCGCTGGTCGGGGCTTGGCTGGCCGGTGAACGCCAACCTGCCCGACCCGCGCGCGTTCGCCGCCGCGACCGCCAGCGTCACCGAGGACGACGTGGCCGCGACGGTCGCCTGCGGGCCGGACCTCGACCGCCACGTGGCCGCCGTGCGTACGTTCCTCGACGCCGGGTTCACCCATGTGGCGCTCATTCAGATCGGCGGCGACACCCAGGAGGAGTTCCTGGAGTTCGCCCGGACGCGCCTGCTGCCCGCCCTGTGGGAGCTGCGCTGAGCCCCTCAGCCTGTTAGCCGGGCCCGGGCGGTCGCCGGGTCGACGTTCAGCGCGGACAGCAGCGCGGCCACCGGATCGTGCCGGTCGCGTTCCAGGAGCGCGAGCAGCAGGTGGCGGTCCTCGATGCGGCGCGACCTCGCCGCCGCGGCGATGGCCAGCGTGCGGGACAGGACCTCCCGGGCACCCGAGCTGAACGGCGGGCGTTTGCCGGCGCCGGGGGTGCCGGTGGGCCGGAAGTCGCCGAGGTCGACGCCGATCGCGGCCAGGGCCCGCCGGTCAAGGTCCTCGGCCGCCGTGCGCGCGCTGTCGGCCGTGACCCCGAGCAGTTCGGCGGCGGCGGGCTCGGCCAGCACGGCGATGAGCAGGTGCTCGGTGCCCACCCGGTTGTCTCCCCGCTGACGGGCCACCTCCACGGCGGCTTTCACGGCCGTACGCGCGGTCGCGGCGAATCTCTCGAACATGTCAGCGTCGCTTTCCGTACTTGGCGTGGATCGACTGCCGCGACACCCCGAGCGCGTCGCCGATCTGCTCCCACGACCAGCCCTCGCGGCGGGCGAGCTCCACGTGGGTGGCCTCCACCCGTTCGGCCAGGCGGCGCAGGGCCCCGGCGGCGCGCAGGCCCACGGCGGGGTCGGTGGACCTCAGGCGGGCGGACAGCTCCTCGGTCATGGCTGTCAGTCTGCGTTGACAGAGCGGCGTTTGTCAACGCAGACTGACGGTCCATCGAAGTGTCAGTCCAGACTGACACCCACTGAGGAGGCATCGTGGAAGCCGAGGTCGTCATCGTCGGAGCCGGCCCGACCGGACTGCTGCTCGCCTACGAGCTGGGACTCGCGGGCGTGCCCGCGCTCGTGCTCGACAAGGCCGCGCACCCGGACGAGCAACCCCGCGCCAACGGTCTCGTCGGCCGGATCACCCGCGTGCTCGCCTACCGGGGCCTGCTCGACGGGCTGCCCGTACAGCCCCTGGCCGTGCCCCGGTTCCCGTTCGGGCCGCTGGCGCTGGAACTCGACCGGCTCCCCGCCAGCCCCCTGCACGTACTGCCGATCCCCCAGCGCCGCCTGGAGGACCTGCTGGGAGACGCGGCGACCCGGGTCGGCGCGACCGTGCGGCGGGGCCACGAGGTGACCGGCTTCGAGGAGACCGGCGACGGGCTCGTCGTCCGCGTCCAGGGTCCTGGTGACGAGTACCGGCTCACGACGGCGTACCTGGTCGGCTGCGATGGCGCGCGCAGCTTCGTGCGCAAGCGCGCCGGCATCGCCTTCCCCGGGGTCACCAGCGACGAGGTCGTCCGCATGGCGCGGGTGACCATGCCGCCCGACGAGGTCGACATCGCCGACGGGTCGCTGTCGGTGCGCGGGGTACGCCTGGCGCTCATGCGACCGAACCGCACCGCCACCGGCTCGGTCACCATCGCGCCCCAGGCGATGCTCGACCCGACCGCCGCGCCGGACGAGTACATTCTCGCGGTCGCCGAACCGTTGTCCGCGAACGTCCCGGACGCCGTGACGCTCGACGAGCTGAGGGAAAGCGTCGGTCGCGTGCTCGGCACCGACCTGCCGATCACCGGCGCGCGCTGGCCGCGCGTCACCGTGGCCAACAGCAGGCAGGCGGCGGCCTACCGGTCCGGGCGGGTGTTGCTGGCCGGCGACGCCGCGCACCTGTTCTCGGCGGGCGGCGCCGCGCTCAACGCCGGGCTGCTGGACGCGGTCAACCTCGGCTGGAAGCTGGCCGCCGCGGTGCGCGGCACCGCCCCGGCCGGCCTGCTCGACACGTACCACGCCGAACGGCACCCCGCCGGCCACCGGGCGATCCTGCACACCCGCGCGCAGGCCGCGCTGTCCGTCGCGGGGGAGAACGCCGAGGCCCTGCGCGAGCTCCTCGCCGAACTCCTGCGCCACCCGGAGCCGCTCGCGCACCTGGCGACGGTCATGGAGGGCGGCGAGGCCAGCGCGTGGGCACCCGACGCGCTGGCCGGGCCGCCGGCGGCGTACGCCAGGGAGCAGTTGCGCGTCGGCGGAACGCTGCTGGTAGACACGACCGAGGGTGCGGAACTCGGCGCGGTCGTGGGGCCGTGGCGGTCGCACCTCACCCTGGTCGAGGCGCCGGGGGCCGGGGTGTGCGCGCTCGTCCGCCCGGACGGCTACCTGGCCTGGACGGGGGAGACCGGCGAGGGCCTGCCCGAGGCCCTGGCCACCTGGACCGCGAGACGAGAGGCGGGCACGTGACCGAGACCGACGACCTGTGGCGGGCCGTGCACGCCTCGAAAGCCTGGCTGGACGGTCACAACGGCCGCGACCCGCACGAGGTCACTTTGCGCATCCTCAAGGTCATGGAGGAGGCCGGGGAGGTGGCCGCCGCCCGCATCGGCACGCTCGGCCAGAACCCCCGCAAGCGCGTCCACCAGACCGACGAGGACACCGCCGCCGAACTCGCCGACGTGGTGATCACCGCCCTCGTGGCGATCGAGTCGCTCGGCCTGGACGCCCGCGAGACCGTCCTGACGTGCGCCAGGAAGGTGCTCTCCCGGATCTCGGCCACGTAGGCGTGCCTCAGCCGGGCAGGCGGATGCTCTGCGGGTGGTGGAAGAAGTCCGTCGGGTCGTACTCGCCCTTGATGGTTTGCAGGCGCGGGTAGTTGGCGCCGTAGTAGGCCCCGGCCCAGTCGGACAGGCCGGCGTCGGCGTAGTTCTGGTAGACCTCGCCGCTCAGGTGCGGCGCGAGCGCGTCACACAGCTCGTCGGTCCAGCGCAGGTTCGCCTCGGCCTCCTCGTCGCGTACCCACTGCGCGATGACCGAGATGTTGAACAGGCGGGAGCGGTGCACGAACGCGGTCGCGTCCGGGGCCACCGCGCCGATCGCGCCGCCGCCGAGCAGGTCGAAGCGCAACATCGAGTACCCCGACGGCATGCGGCGCGCCGCGTCCACGATGATCCCGAACGCCTCGTCGGAGAACCCTCCGTCGGCGAAGTACCCGCCCCGCCAGGACAGCTGCAGCCCGTACATGATCTCGTTGCCCAACGCGGTCTGCAGGTCGAGGTACGACATCGGCTCGAACGCGTCGAACAGCGGCGTGCCGACCGCGCGCAGCGGCGCCAGTTCCCGCTCGCCGTCCTCGACGGAGCCCACGTGCAGGCCGTAGGCCAGCAGGACCGGCTCGCCGTCCGGGTACGGGTCGGTCACGATCGCCAGGTAGATCGACAGGCGGTCCTCGTCGCGGCCGACGTACAGGTCGCGGTACGCGCGCAGGACGGCCTCGGCGTCGTCGAGCGACCAGGCCATCACCCCGCCCAGCAGCGTCAACGGCACCGGGTCCAGGCGGTAGGTCAGGCTCGTCACGACGCCGAACCCCGCGCCGCCCGCCCCGCGCAGCGCCCATAGCAGGTCGGGGTGCTCGTCCTCGGTGACGGTCAGCACCTCGCCGGCCGCGGTGACCAGTCGCGCCGCGAGGATGTGGTCGCAGCCCAGCCCGTACGTGCGGGACAGGAAGCCGTACCCGCCGCCCATGCTGTAGCCGGCGTTGCGTACGGTCGGGCACTCGCCGCCCGGCCCGGCCAGCCCGTGCTCGACGTACGTGACCTGGTCCAGTTCGCGCCAGCCGCAGCCCGCGCCGGCGACCACGGTCGCGGTCGCCGGGTCGAACGCGAGGTCCTTGAGCCCGCCCGTGTCGATGACCAGCCCGCCGTCCACAAGGGAGAAACCGGCCGCGTGGTGGCCGCCGCCGCGCACGGCCACGGCCAGCCCGGCCTCCCGGGCGAACCGTACGGCCGCCGCCACGTCGGCCTCGTCCGCGCAC
>JAEZGP010000030.1 GCA_023437285.1 Actinomycetes bacterium
AATTCCTGCCCGGGTTCGGTACGTAAGGTCAATCTGCGCGCCAGGGACCTCCTCCCGCGAGCCCTGCGCGCCAGGGACCCCGCCCACGAGCCCTGCGCGCCAGCGACCCGCCCGCGAGCCCTGCGCGCCAGGGACCCCCGCCGGCGAGGCCTGCGCGTCAGGGACCCCCGCCCGCGAGGCCTGCGCGTCAGGGACCCCCGCCCGCGCCGTACCCGCGCCTGTGGGGTGTGGGCTACTTGGTCAGGAGGCCGCCCAGGGCGCAGCACAGGATCAGGCTGAGGATGGGGACGATCAGGATGGCGAGCATGGCCACGAGGCCTGGGCTTTTGACCGGAGCCAGGCCGATGGCGCCCTTCATGAAGTTGACGTACGGCGGCGCGTAGTAGACCGGCGGGGCGGGTGCGGTGCGGTTGTCGACGGTGATCTCGCCGGCGCCGTACTGCCACATCCACGGCATGTAGATGCGGATGTGGTGTACGCCCGGGTAGGCGGGGATGACGTTGTGGCCCCAGGCCAGCGGGACGGGGTGGCCGTTGATCTCGGCTCGGGGACTCAGCCAGGAGCCCAGGGGGATCGACTTGGCGTGGATCGTCAGGCCGGTGCCGGGGTGCGTCATGTCGCAGGACCGTACCAGTCGTTTACCGGGGAGTGGATGCCGTCGGCGGGGTACCATTGATCATCTTCCATGTGTTGGGAACCGACGGGCGATCCGGCAGTTTCGAACGTATGTTCGAGTCACGCAGACCTGGAGGGGGTGGTGGCTATGCGGGTGCCACGGTGGATGCGGGGAACGGACCTGTGGCGGACCGGTGTGGCGGTCCGGCGCGACTGGTCCGACGGCAGTCATGACCTGTTCGGCTGGGCGCCGGCGGGGGCCGACCTCGGCGCGGCGATCCGCGCCGATCGCAAGAGGTGGCGGCGCGGCCTGCTCCGGCCGTCGGCGTACGCGGTGGTGAGCCTCAGTGCGCGCGACTTCGTGCTGCACGGCGAGCGCGACGGTTGCCGTGCGCCGGACTGTCCGACGGGCGAGGAGGTCGCGGTGCCACGCCAGGAAGCCGAACATACCCGACAATAAGGTCATGAGCTTTGTGGAGCGCCTGCTGGCGTGCTGGGAGGAACCGGTCGACGAACGGGCGGATCCGGAGGCGGATTTCCGGACCGTCTACCACGACCCGGTGACCATCAACGGGGTGGCCACGCCCGTCGCCGACCTGGTGCGGCGGGCGCGGGCCCTCCAGGAAGCCCTGGAGGGACGCCGGACGCGCATCGTGCACCGGATCGAGTCCGCCGACGTCATCGTGATCGGGTTCTACCTGACCGGCCGGCACGTCGGCGCGTTCCCGTGCGCGTTGGGCCGGGTCCCGGCGACGGGTGTGGAGATCACGGCCCGGGCGACGGACATCCTGACCCTCGTCGACGGACGCGTCAAGGACATCTGGGTGATCTCCGACGACCTCGCGGTGCTCGCCCAGATGGACGCCGTACGCCTGACCGTCTAGTTCCTGGTCTCCCGGCGCAACGGCGCGCGGCCCGGTGGCTGGTGCGGCGGCGGGCCGGCGGGCGGCGCGGGCGGCACCGGGACCGTCACCGGCGCGTCGCACGTCACCACGACGTCCGAGTCGTGGTGCCGCAGCGCCAGGCTGGCCCCGTCGTCGCCGTCGCGCAGGGCGTACGTGGTCTCGTGGGGACGCACATCGACGCGCAGGCGCAGGCCGCGCCAGCGCAGCGAGAAGTCCAGTCGGCTGATCCGCTCGGGCAGTCGGGGGGCGAACGACAGCGTGTCGCCGTGGTCGCGCATGCCGCCCAGCCCGGCCACGAGCGCCAGCCAGGTGCCGGCCAGGGACGCGATGTGCACGCCGTCGCGGGTGTTCTGGGCCAGGTCGCGCAGGTCCATCATCGCCGCCTCGCCGATGTAGTCGTGCGCCAGCTCCAGGTGGCCGACCTCGGCGGCCAGGATCGCCTGCGTGCACGCGGACAGCGACGAGTCGCGCACCGTACGCGCCTCGTAGTAGGCGAAGTTGCGCGCCTTCTGCGCGGCGGTGAACGCGTGCCCGCGCCAGTGCATGGCCAGCACCAGGTCGGGCTGCTTGACGACCTGACAGCGGTACAGGTCGAAGTACGGGTGCGACAGCAGCAGCGGGTACTGATCCGGCGGGGTCTGCGCGAAGTCCCACTCCTGCAGCCGGGTGAACCCCTCGCACTGCTGGTGTACGTCCAGTTCGTGGTCGTACGGGACGGTCATGGCGGCGGCGGCGTCGCGCCACGAGGTGGTCTCCTCGTCGGTGACGCCGAGTTCGGCGGCCACGTCCGGGTAGCGCTTCGCCGCCTCGGCGGCGGTGACGAGGTTCCGCTGGGCCATCAGGTTGGTGTAGACGTTGTCGTGCACGACGGCCGTGTACTCGTCGGGGCCGGTGACGCCGTCGATGTGGAAGCGGCCGTGCAGGTCGTGGTGGCCGAGTGAGCGCCACAGCCGGGCCGTCTCGACGAGCAGTTCCAGCCCCGCGGCCCGGGCGAAGTCGTGGTCCTCGGTGGCGTTGACGTACCGGGCGGTGGCCTCGGCGACCCCGGCGCTGATGTGGAACGCGGCCGTGCCTGCCGGCCAGTATCCCGAGCATTCCTCGCCGTGGATCGTGCGCCAGGGGAACGCGGCGCCGGCCAGGCGCAGTTGGCTCGCGCGCTCGCGGGCCAGGTCGAGCGTGTCGTGGCGCCACCGCAGGGCGTGCGCGACCGTGTCCGGCTGGGTGTAGGTGAGCATCGGCAGGACGAACATCTCGCTGTCCCAGAACGCGTGCCCGTCGTAGCCGGGGCCGGTGAGGCCCTTGGCGGCGATCGGCCGCCGCTCGGCGCGCGCGCCGGCCTGCAGCACGTGGAACAGCCCGAACCGGACGGCCTGCTGGACCTCGGCGTCGCCGTCGAGGCGCACGTCGGCCGCGTCCCAGAACCTGTCCAGGTAGGCCCGCTGCTCGGCGAGCAGCCCGTACCAGCCGACGTACCGGGCGGAGGTGACGGCCGCGACCACCTGGTCGCGCAGGGCGGGCAGCGACCGTACCGCGGACCACCCGTACGAGATGATCTTTGTGATGCGCAGGCGTTCGCCCGGCCGGATCTGGCAGGCGATCGTCGTGCGGGCCCAGTCCGGCAGGCTCTCCGTGTCGGTCTCGATCTTCTCCGCGCCGCTGACCTTGTGTTCCATGGCCGCGGCCAGCCGCAGCCCGCTGGCCTTCGTACGGTGGATGAGCACGCCGTGCCCGTTCTGGGTGAGGTGCTCCTCGGCCACCAGCGGCGCGTCCAGCACGGCGGCCACGCGGGGGTCCTTGCGCGTGGGCGGCAACTGCTCGTTGGCGACCAGTTCCGACTGCACGATGAGGCGCAGCGGCTGGTCGTCGATCGCCTCCACCTCGTAGCAGATGGCCGCGATGGCCCGCTGGGTGAACGACACGAGCCGGGTGCTGTGCACGCGCACCGCCCGCCCGGCCGGCGAGCACCACTCCATCGTGCGTTGCAGGGTGCCGGCGCGCAGGTCCAGCACCCGCTCGTGGGAGCGCAGCTCCCCGTAGCGCACGTCGAGCGGCTCGTCATCGACGAGCAGGCGGATGAGCTTGCCGTTGGTGACGTTGACGACCGTCTGCCCGGACTCCGGGAACCCGTACCCGGCCTCCGCGTACGGCAGCGGCCGCAGCTCGTAGAACGAGTTGAGGTACGTGCCGGGCAGCCCGTGCGGTTCGCCCTCGTCGAGGTTGCCGCGCAGCCCGACATGGCCGTTGGCCAATGCGAAGATCGACTCCGACTGGGCGAGCAGGTCGAGGTTCAGCGTGGTCTCCCGCACGTGCCACGGCTCGACCGGGAACTCAAGGTCACTGATCACGTCGCACGCCCTCCCACGGGTCGTAGTCCGATTCGAGCGGCTCCTGCGCCGGTCGCAGCTCCTGCGGCACGTGCCGCAGGTTGACCCGGATGCGGGTCCACGTGCTGCTGCGGCCGCGCATGGCGTCCACGAGCACGTCGGCGGGCTCCAGATGCGCCACGACCTGCGGGTGGCGGGCCTTCCAGCGCGCCAGCCCCGCCATGGCGGTGTCGACGTCGGCCGCGCGCGCGATCTCGACGAGCGGCATCTTCGACTGCCGTCGCCCGGTCGGCCTGATCGCGTCGGTCGCGGCCGCGGGCGGTCCGGTCCGCGACGGCGCCTTCGTACGGGTCGCAGCGGGCTCGGTCATCCCGGCCGCCTTCTGTTCCTTGGCCAGCGTGAGCAGCGAGTCGAGCTGACCGGGGCAGGCGTCGAGGCCCGCCGCGGGGTCGCCGATCTCCGCGAACCGGGCCGGGACCGTGTGGAACGTGTAGTCGCCCGGGTCGCATGTGGGCACCTCGTCCCAGGTCAGCGGCGCGCTCACCCGGGCGTCCGGGGTGGGCCGCAGGGAGTACGCCGAGGCGGTCGTACGGTCCTTGGCGTTCTGGTTGTAGTCGATGAACACGCCGTGGCGGTCCTCTTTCCACCATTCGGCCGTGGCGATGTCGGGAGCCCGCCGGGCGACCTCGCGGGCCAGCGCCAGCCCGGCCGTACGCACCTGGGTGAACGTCCAGGTGCCGGCCAGCCGTACGTAGATGTGCATGCCGCGCGAGCCGGAGGTCTTCGGGAAGCCGACCAGGCCGTGGTCGTCGAGGACCTCGCGGACCACCAGCGCCACGTCGCGGACCATGGCCCACGGCACGCCGGGCACCGGGTCGAGGTCGATGCGCAGCTCGTCGGGGTGGGCGAGGTCGTTGGCGCGTACGGCGTGGGGGTGCAGGTCGACGCAGTTGAGGTTGACCACCCAGATGAGCGCGGCCACGTCCCGGACGACGATCTCGCTGGCCACGCCCCCGGACGGGTACCGGAAGTCGACCGTCTCGATCCACTCCGGCCGGGGCTCCGGGGCCCGCTTCTGGTAGAACGGCTTGTCGTTGGTGCCCTTGACGAACCGGCGCAGCGCCATGGGGCGACCGGCCACGCCGGCCAGCGCCCCCGGCGCCACGGCGAGGAAGTACTCGACGAGGTCGCGCTTCGTCAGGCCCAGGTCCGCGAACATGACCTTGCCCGGGTGGGTCACCGTGACGTCGATGCCGTCGAGCTCCAGTACGAGCGGCGCGTCCTTGGCCATGGCCGCACCCTACGTCGGATCAGCGGCCGCGTCTGCCAACCCGACTCACCCGCCGGCGGCAAAGGGCTGATCCTCCCGGCGAGGTGCCGGGAGGATCAACCACGTCGGTTAGCCGGTCACGAGCTTTTCTCGGTCGGCGGGCAGGCCCGGTTCCTCCACTGTGGGCTCGCCGGGAGCGGGCAGCCGGCGGGCGATCATGCCGAACCCGACCAGCAGGACCAGCGGCCCCAGGACCCCGAGCGGCCCGATGCCGAGGGTGAAGAAGAGCGCAAAGCCCACGAACACGACGACCGGCACCCACCAGCGCACGAGCTTGTCGACCGTGGCCGCGATCGCCAGGAGGATCAGGCCGACGATGCTGAGCACCATGCCGGGCACCGCCCACCCCAGCGAGAACAGCGGGTAGCCGCCGAGGGTCTCGTTCACCTTCTCGGCGGTCGCGTCGCCGAGGACCTGCCGGACGGCCAGGTCGGTGTAGTCGCCGACCATCAGGCCGCTGAAGTTCATCAGGCCGACGGCCGTGATGCCGCCGACAATCTGGCTGAACCGGCCGCCCGCGCGGGCCACCGTGAGCACCGCCGGGATGAACAGCACCCACGCCAGGTGCAGGAAGAACCCGCTGGCCTGGGTGAGCCCCGGGTGCTCCAGCGACGCGGCCGGGTCGGTCGACCAGCCGGGGACGGTGGCCATGCCGACCGCGAAGGCGAGCGGTGCGGCGTACAGGCTGAAGACGCCGACCCGGTGGCGGAAGGCGCCGAAGCGGTCCGGCTCGGCGGCGTCCGGGCGGGCGCGCAGCAGTTGCCACGCGGCCGCCCCGTACGCCCCGATGAGTACGACCGGGCCGGTCAGGCACAGCGGCACCGGCGAGATGGCGAAGAGCAGGTACAGGCCGGTGCCCGCCAGCGCCGCCGCGGCGACCCACCACGAGATGACCCGGCCACGGGCGGCCGCGATCGGCGCGATGACCAGCGTGAGGGCCCAGCCGCCGATGCCCGGCACCCGCCAGCCCCAGTTCGTCCAGGACATGGCCAGGTACGTCTCCTCGACGCGGGCCACCTCTTCGTTGGCGACGTTCTGTTCCAGCGCGAGGAGGAAGAAGTCGTATGCCATCAGGGCAGAGAAGGTCACCAGGCCGAAGACCGCCGAGAACCAGGCGACCCGGGCGAGCCCGGCGCCTCGGCGGCGGATCGGGCTGAGCAGGCCGAGCAGGCCGGGCACGAACAGGACCCATCCCCAGTGCAGCAGGATGGAGTGCCACTGGATCGCGTCCGGGTGGTCGCGGTAGACGCCGTACTCCTGGTCGCTGCCGAGTAACGGGTCGATGCCGGTGGAGATCGCCAGGGCGATCGGGGCCAGTACCAGGCAGGCCGCGGCTGCGTATCGCCGCATGAGGTCCTCCTTGAAGGTTGGATCGGTTCGCCTCGGGACGCTACGAACCCGGCGAGCGCCGGTCGTCCGCGTCGCGGGCGAACGTGGGTCCGCACGCAGGGGGAGGGCGCCTCCCCCGGGACGTGGATGTCAGGCCTGCGACCTGCTCGTACTGTGGTGAGGTGCTCCGGAAGATCTTGCGGCGCGTGCGCCCCCTCGACCTCGCCCTGGCGGCGGCCTTTGTCAGCTTCGCGCTGATCGAGGAGTACCTGGTGCGGATGCCGGGCGGCTGGTGGCCCTACCTGCTGGCGGTCTTCGCCGTACTGGTGGCCGTGCGCCGGGTGGTCCCCCTGCTGGCGCTGCTCGCCAGCGCCTGGGCCGCGCACGAGTTCGTCTACGCCGACGGGGAGGTCTCCTACCGGCTGTGGCAGCTGGTCGCCATGATGATCGCCGCGTACACGGCGGGCGCGCACCTGCCGCCGGTGGGGGAGACCGGACGGACCCGCCTGCGCGGGGGCATCGGGGTCGGGCTCGTCCTGCTCATCGCGTTGACCTACTGGGACGGCGACCGCACCGACCCCATGGCCGCGTTCTTCTTCACCTTCGCCCCGTACGGGCTGGGGGTGGCCGTGGCGGTGCAGTCGCGCCGGCTGGCCGAGGCGGCCACGGCCCGGGCGGCCGTACGGGAGCAGCGCGTACGCGAGGCGGTCATGGAGGAACGGGTCCGCATCGCCCGGGAACTGCACGACATGGTGGCGCACAGCGTGACGGTCATGGTCATCCACGCCGGCGCGGTTCGTCGCCGCCTCGACCCGGACCACCAGCTCGAGCGCGAGTTGTTGGAGAGCGTGGAGGTCGCCGGCCGGGAGGCGGTCACCGAACTGCGGCGCACCCTCGGGCTGCTGCGCGGCGACGCCACCGACGCCGCGGTCGCCCCCGTCGGGCTCGACCGGCTCGATGAGCTGATCGCTCACGTGCGCGAGGCCGGGCTCGCGGTCACCGTCCGCCGTGCGGGGGAGGCGGCCGACCTGTTGCCGGCCGTGGACATGTCGGCCTACCGCATCGTGCAGGAGGCGCTGACCAACGTACTGAAGCACGCGGGGCCGACGCGGGTCGAGGTCGAGGTGGCCTTCCGGGCCGACGGCCTGCACCTGAGCGTCCGCAACGACCCGGCGGCGGCGGGCCGCCGGCCCATCCCGGCCGCCGGCCACGGCGGGCACGGCCTCATCGGCATGCGCGAGCGGGTCGCGCTCTTCGGCGGCGCGCTGTCGGCCGGTCCCCGCCCGGAGGGCGGCTTCGCCGTACATGCCCGGCTGCCGGCGACGGTGCGCGCGGCGGGAGTGACCGTATGAGCGACCGGATCTCCGTGGTGATCGCCGACGATCAGCGCATGGTGCGCGCCGGGCTGCGGATGGTCGTGGAGACCGAGCCCGACATGCGGGTGGTGGGGGAGGCCAGCGACGGCGTCGAGGCGGTCGCGCTGGCCCGCCGCACGCGGCCGGACGTGGTGCTCATGGACATCGCGATGCCCCGCAGGGACGGCCTGTCGGCCACCCGCGAGCTGCTCGCCGCCCCGGGTGCGCCGCGCGTCGTCATGCTCACCACGTTCGACACCGACGAGAACCTCTACAACGCGCTGCGGGCCGGGGCGAGCGGCTTCCTGCTCAAGGTCTCCTCACCCGAGCACCTCATCACGGCGATCCGCGTGGTCGCGGCCGGCGAGGCGCTGCTCGACCCGGCGGTCACCACCCGCGTCATCGCGGCGTTCGCCGGCAGCCCCGGCCCGCCGGCCGCCGACGAGCTGGCCGCCCTCACCCCGCGCGAGACCGAGGTGCTGCGCCTCATGGCGCGGGGCCTGTCGAACGCCGAGATCGCCGCCGCGCTGGTGCTGGGCGACGCCACCGTGAAGACGCACGTGGCGCGGGTACTCATGAAGCTCAATCTCCGCGACCGGGTCCAGGCCGTCGTCTACGCGTACGAGTCGGGACTGGTACGCGCCGGCGAACCGCCGTCCGGAAACTGACATTGGCGTTTATCAACGCTCCTGCCGAACAATGAACGGCATCCATCGATACCGACGATGCCGTCCCCATCCGGAGGAGCCGATGATTCGTCCCCCTACGCCGTCCGCCGACCGCCCGCCCCTCGCCATGCGCCGCCGCCGGTACTCGCTCGCCGCGCTGGCCGCCGCCCTGGCGGCGGTCCTGGCC
>JAEZGP010000103.1 GCA_023437285.1 Actinomycetes bacterium
CCTCGTCGCGGCCGCCCCGACCCACGCCCCCCGCGACGCCGACCGGCGCGGCGCGCTGCGCTTGGACCACCCGGCTTACGTCATCTACACCTCCGGGTCCACCGGGCGGCCCAAGGGCGTGGTCGTCACCCACCGGGGAATGGCGAACTTCTCCGCCGCCGAGATTGAGCACTACGCGGTGCGACCGGGCGACCGGGTGCTGCAGCTGTCGTCGCCCAGCTTCGACGCGTCGGTGCTCGAACTGTGCATGTCGCTGCCGGCCGGCGCGGCGTTGGTCGTACCGGCGCCGGGCGTACTGCTCGGCGACGACCTCGTGCGTGCTTTAGCCGACGGTCGAATCACCCACGCGCTGATCCCGCCGGCCGCCCTGGCCACTATGGACGGTGATGTGCGGTTGCCGGACTTCGGCACCGTCATCGTCGGCGGCGAGGCGTGCCCGGCCGAACTCGTGCGCGACTGGGCCCCCGGCCGCCGCTTCATCAACTCGTACGGCCCGACGGAGTGCACGGTCGTGGCGACGTGGTCCGATCCGCTCACCGCCGCCGGTGCGGCCCCGCCGATCGGTCGACCTCTCCCGCACACGCGGGCGTACGTGCTCGACAACGCGCTGCGCCCGGTGACCGATGGGGCGGTGGGCGAGCTGTTCGTCGCCGGGATCGGGCTGGCCCGCGGCTACCTGAACCGGCCGGGGCTGACCGCGCAACGCTTCGTCGCCGACCCGTACGGCCCGCCGGGGTCGCGCATGTACCGCACGGGTGACCTGGTTTGCCAGCGCCCCGACGGCCAACTGGAGTACCGGGGCCGGGTCGACCATCAGGTGCAGATCCGCGGGTTCCGGGTCGAGCCGGGCGAGGTCGAGACGGCGCTCGCCGCGCATCCGGCCGTCCGGCAGGTTGCGGTGGTCGGCCGCGCGGAGCCCGACGGTACGGGCACCCGACTGATCGGGTACGTCGTGCCCGCTCCGGGAGGCAGCGCCCCGACCGGCGCGCAACTTCGCGCGTTCCTCGCCGACACGCTGCCCGACCACCTCATCCCGGCGGCGTTCGTCACGCTGGCGGCCCTGCCGGTCACCCCGAACGGCAAGCTGGACCGCCGCGCCCTACCGGAGCCGGACCCGGCCGCCGACGAGGGAGGCCCCGCGCGCGTCGCCCCCCGTACGGACGCCGAGGCGGTGCTCGCCCGCATCTGGGCCGAGGCGCTGCGCGTGGGCGACGTCGGCGTGGCGGACGACTTCTTCGCGTCGGGCGGCGACTCCATCAGCGCGTTCCGGGCGGTGGCCAGGGCGCGCGAGGCGTTCGGCGTGCCGCTGTCCAACCGGAGCATCTTCGACGCCCCGACCGTGGCCGAATTCGCGACCCTCGTCGCCGACGCACCGGGGCCGGGTCACGCCGCGCCGCCCGCTGGCGAGGCCGGGCCCGCCGACGAGGTTGTCGGTACGGACGCCGCTGGAGACGCGGACGCCGTGGATGCCGGGCTGGTCAGTGCGCCGCGCACGCACGTGTCCGGCCGGGGTGAGGCGGTGGCGCTGTCGCCGGCGCAGCGGCGGCTGTGGGTGCTCAACGACCTGACCGCCGGCGACGCCGAGTACAACACCGGCGTGGCCGTGCGCCTGGCCGGCGCGCTCGACGCCGGGGTGCTGCGGGGCGCGCTCGACGCTCTCGTGGCGCGCCACGAGGCGCTGCGCACCACCTTCGACACCGTCGACGGGGAGCCGGCCCAGATCATCTCAGCGCGGGGCGACATTCCACTGCGGACGGTGGACGTGTGCGACGACGTCGACGCCGTGCTCGAAGAGGAGCTGCGCCGGCCCTTCGACCTGCGGCGCGGGCCGCTGACTAGGGCCCTGCTGGTGCGGACGGGTCCCGCCGAGCACGTGCTGCTCATCAGCCAGCACCACATCATCACCGACGGTTGGTCGGTGCGGGTCCTCATCGACGAGCTGGCCGACCTGTACGCCGGGCAGCGCCCCGCCGCGCCGGCCGTGCGGTACGCCGACTACGCGGCGTGGGCACGCGAGCAGGCCAGCCCTGACGCGCTCGCGCCGCACGTGGCGTACTGGCGCGACCGGTTGGCCGGCCTGCAACCGCTGGACCTGCCCACCGACCGCCCCCGGCCGCCGGTACGCACGACGGCCGGCGCCGCCGTGCGCCGCGAGCTGCCGGCGCCGCTGGTGCGCTCGCTTGTCGACGTCGGCCGCTCCCGCCGGGCCACGCTGTTCATGACCCTCACCGCGGCGGTGCAGCTGCTGCTGGCCCTCCACACCGGCCAGACCGACGTGGCGGTCGGCACCGTCACCTCGGGTCGCGGGCGGCCCGACCTCGACGGCGTACTGGGTTTCTTCATCAACACGATCGTGCTGCGGTCCACCGTGGACCAGGAGGGCGACTTCGGCGCGCTGCTCGACCAGGTGCGCGGCACGGTGTTGGCGGCGTTCGAGCACGACGCGGTGCCGTTCGACCGGCTCGTCGAGGAACTGCAGCCCGAACGCGACCCCAGCCGGACCCCGCTGGTGCAGGCGCTGGTGGTGCTCCAGGAGGAGCTGACCCGCACGCGCGAGCGCGGCGGGCTCACGTTCAGCGGGTACGACCTGCCCCGGCCGGCGGCGCGGTTCGACGTCGTCGTCGAGTTCGCCCACCGGGGCGACGGGCTGGACCTCGTCATCGAGTACAACACCGACCTGTGGCGCGAGCAGACCGTCGCGCGGCTGGCCGATCGGCTCACCGCGCTGCTCCACCAGGTCAGCGCACAACCGGACGAGCGCCTCGCCCACCAGCCGCTGGTGTCCGACCCAGAACTGAGCGACCTGCTCGTCGGCCGCAACGACACCGCCGTCGATGTGCCCGCCACCGTGCTGCCGGCCGTCTTCGAGGCGCGCGCGGCGGCCCAGCCGCACGCCCCGGCGGTGCGGCACGGCGAGACCGTGCTGACGTACGGCGAACTCAACGCGCGGGCCAACCGGCTGGCCCGCCAGCTCGTCGCGCGCGGGGCCGGGCCGGAACGCTTCGTGGCCATCTCGTTGCCGCGCACCCCAAACCTCATCGTGGCGCTGCTCGGGGTGCTCAAGGCGGGAGCGGCGTACCTGCCGATCGACCCGGCTTACCCGGCCGAGCGGATCGGCTTCATGCTCGCCGACGCGCGGCCCGCGCTGCTGGTGATCGACGGCGAGGTGGCCGCACGGCTGCCGGAGACGCCGACCGTGCCGCGCCTGGCCCTCGACGCCTGGGCGGCCGACACCGGCGACCTCACCGACGTGGGCACGGTTGACACCGGGGCCGGCGCGGACACCCGCGACCGCGTCGGCGCGGGCGCGACCGGCGACCTGACCGATGCCGACCGGGTGGCGCCGTTGCGTCCCGACCACCCGGCGTACGTGATCTACACGTCGGGCTCGACCGGCAGGCCCAAGGGTGTCGTGGTCGCCCATCGGGGGGCGGTGCAGCTGGCCGCCTGGGCGGCCGACGCCTTCGGCCCACGCGGACTGTCCGACGTGATCGCGTCGACGTCGCTGAACTTCGACGTGTCCGTGTTCGAGATCTTTTGCCCGCTGCTCAACGGGGGCGCCATCGAACTGGTCGCGGACGTGCTCGCGCTGGCCCAGCCGCGCTCCGAGCCGCGACGGGCGAGCCTGCTCAGCGCCGTACCGTCCGCCCTGGCCCCGGTGCTCGCCGGGGGCCTGCGCGAGGTGACCGCCTCGGAGGTGGTGCTCGCCGGCGAGGCGCTGGCCCCGCGTACCGTCGAGCAGATCCGCGCGGCGCTGCCAGACGCCCGGATCGCCAACATCTACGGCCCCACCGAGGCCACCGTCTACGCCACCGCCTGGTACCGCGACGAGGCCGACCCGGCCGACCTGGCCCCGCCGATCGGCCGTCCGATCGCCAACACCCGGGTGTACGTGCTGGACCGCTGGCTGCGGCCCGTCCCGGCCGGGGTACGCGGGGAGCTGTACCTGGGCGGGCCGCGCCTGGCCCGCGGTTACCTCAACCGGCCGGGGCTGACCGCCGGGCGGTTCGTCGCCGACCCGTTCGCCGGGCCCGGCGCGCGGATGTACCGCACCGGCGACGTGGTGCGCTGGAGCGCCGATGGGCACCTGGAATACCTGGGCCGCACCGACCACCAGGTGAAGCTGCGCGGGTTCCGGATCGAACTCGGCGAGGTCGAGGCCGCCCTGCTGCGCCACGACGCGGTGGCCGAGGCCGTCGCCGTGGTCCGCGCCGACCAGGGCCACGACCGGCTCGTCGCGTACGTCGTGCCGGCCGGGGTCGCCCCGGACCCGGTCGACCTGCGCGACTTCCTCGCCGCGTCGCTGCCCGGCTACCTGGTGCCCGCGGCCGTCGTGACGCTTCAGCGGCTGCCGCTCAACCCGAACGGCAAGCTCGACCGGGGGGCCCTGCCGGCCCCGGATCTGGCCGCGGCCGCCGGGTACGTGGCCCCGCGCGACGACGCGGAGCGGGTGCTCGCCGACGTGTGGGAGCAGGTGCTGGGCGCCGGGCGGGTGGGGGCCGACGACAACTTCTTCGAGCTGGGCGGCGACTCGATCCTCAGCATCGAGGTGGTGTCCCGGGCCCGCGCCGCCGGCCTCGCCCTCACCTCGCGGGACGTGTTCACCCACCAGACGGTCGCGGCGCTGGCGCGGCACGCCACGCCGGTCGCGGCCCAGGGCGCGGGCGAGCAGGGGGCGGTCACCGGAGCGGCGCCGCTCACGCCCGTACAACATTGGTTTTTGGATTCTGCGCCGGCGCGGCCGGGGTACTTCGCGCAGCACCTGACGGTCGAACTCGACCCGCGGGCCGACTCGGCCGCGCTGGCCGCGGCGCTGGCCGGGGTCGTGGCGCACCACGACGCGCTGCGCATGCGGTTCACCCGCGACGCGCGCGGCTGGCGGCAGGACAACGCGGCCGACGAGACGGCCGAGCTGCTCACCGAGGCCGACGCGGTCGACCTGGACACCGCGGCCGACCGGGAGGCCGCGCGGCTGGACGTGGCCAGCGGGCCGCTGCTGCGGGCGGTGCGGGTGCGCGGCGACGGCGCCGGTCCGGACACGCTGCTGCTGATCGTTCACCACCTCGTCGTCGACGGGGTGTCCTGGCGCATCCTGCTGGCCGATCTCGAACGCGCCTACGAGCAGGTCGCGCGCGGCGAACCGGTGGCGCTGGGGGACAAGACGACGTCGTTTCGGGACTGGGCCCGCCGGCTCGCCGAGCACACCGGCGACGGCGGCTTCGACGCGCAGGCGCCGTACTGGACGACGCGGGCCGCCGCGCCGGCCGATTCGGTGCCGTCAGACCCGGTGTCGGCCACCCGGTCGGTGACCGTGCGGCTGGACGCCGAACGCACCCGCGCACTGTTGCAGGACGTGCCCGGCGCGTACCGCACGCAGGTCAACGACGCGCTGCTCGCCGCGCTGGGCCGCGCGCTGGGCGGCGGCGCGGTGCGCGTCGACGTCGAAGGGCACGGCCGCGAGGAGATCCTGCCCGGCGTCGACCTGTCCCGGACGGTGGGCTGGTTCACGGCCATCTACCCGGTCGCCCTCGACGTGCCCGGCGGCGACTGGGGCACGGCGCTCAAGTCGGTCAAGGAACAGCTGCGGGCCGTGCCCGATAAGGGCATCGGGTACGGCGCGCTGCGCTACCTCGCCAGCGTCGCGATGCCCGACGCGGCGACGGTGTCGTTCAACTACCTGGGCCAGCTCGACGGGCTCACGACCGGCGGCGTGCTGCGCGGCGTGCGCGGCGAGCTGGCGCTGGCCGAGGACCCGGCCGCGCCGCGCCGGCACGCCCTCGACGTCATCGCCCGGGTCACCGGGGGCCAGCTGGAGCTGCTGTTCGAGTACTCGCCGTCGGCCCACGACGACGAGTCGGTGCGCGGCGTCGCCGACGCCATGCTCGCCGCACTGGCCGGCATCGTCGAGCACTGCGCGGCACCGGGGGCCGGCGGGCGTACCCCGTCGGACTTCCCGCTCGTCGACCTCGACCAGGCCGAGGTCGACCGGGTCGCCGGCGACGGGCGTGCCGTGGCCGACATCCTGCCGCTCACCCCGATGCAGGCCGGCATGGTCTTCCACGCGCTCGCCCAGGCCGACCAGGGCGTCTACGTCGAGCAGGCCACGTTCGTGCTGGACGGCGTCGCCGACACCGACCTGCTCGCCCGGGCGTGGCAGGCGGCCGTGGACGCCATCGCCGAACTGCGCGGCCGGGTCGTCTGGCAGGGCGTGCGCGAGCCGGTGCTCGTGCTCGACCGCGCCGCGCGGCTGCCCGTCACGACGCTGGACTGGTCGCACCGCCCGCCCGCCGAACGCGACACCGCCCTGGCGCAGCTGCTCGCCGACGACCGCGCACGCGGCCTCGACCTCGCCGCGGCGCCGCTGGCGCGCGTCACCCTCATCGCCCTGCCGGACCAGGCGGTACGGGTGATCTGGACGTTCCATCACGTGCTGCTCGACGGCTGGAGCGTGTTCGAGGTCCTGGGTGAGGTGTTCACCCGGCACGCTGCGCTGACC
>JAEZGP010000146.1 GCA_023437285.1 Actinomycetes bacterium
GCCGGGGCTCGGCCGCCGCCCGCAGCTCCAGCGTCTCGGCCAGCCACGCCCGTTCGCCCCGGCCGCGCGCGTCACGCGCCGCGCGGTGGGACAGGCGCAACGCCTCGGCGTGGTCGCCGATGAGGCGGGCGACCCAACCGCGCGCGACTAGGGCCCCGATCAGCTCCGCACCCGACGCGAGTGTCACCGCTTCGTCGGCCAGCGCGGTCGCCTCAGCGGGATCCACACTGGCCAACGCCCTTGCGAGTCCGGCCAGCGCCGGCACGAGAGCCTGGTGCTCGCCGCCGTCGCGGGCGTCGCGCACCGCCTCCTGGTACGCCGCGATGGCCTGCTCCCGCCAGCCCCGACGGCGGTGCACGTCGCCCATCGCGAGCAGAGCTGTGGCGCCGCGCCGCGAGCCCATCCGCCGGCACATCGGCGCCACCTGCTCGTACCGGTCGATGGCCTCGTCGAAGCGGCCCAACCGGGCCAGCGCCTCGGCCTCGTTGCACAGCGACACGACCCGCATGCCGGCGGCGCCGGCCCGGTTGGCGGCGCGCACGGCGCGGGCTGCCAGCTCGCGGGCCTGCGGGTACCGTGCCCTGGCCAGTTGCTCGTGCGTCTGGTTGATCAGGATGCGGGCGGTGGTGACCTCGTCGCCCGCCCGGCGCGCGGCGCGCAGCCCGAGGTCGTAGTGGTGGATCACCGCGGCCGGGTCGCCGGCCAGCTTGCTGGCCAGGGCGAGCGCGACGTGCGCCGCCGCGAGGGCCTGGTCGTCGCCCGCCGCCAGCGCATGCTCGTAAGCGCGCGCTGCGGCGTGCCCGGCGGCATCCGCCCGGCCGAGCATCCAGTGCGCGGAGGCCGACCACGCCAACAGCAGCGTCCGGTCGAGCGGACTGCCCGCGTCGAGGGCGCCGCGCTCGAACGCCGCGAGCGCGGCTAACGGCTCGGCGCGCAGGTAGTGCACCATCCCGACCCGCCACGCCAGGCCCGGATCCCACGTATCCCCGGTGGTCAGCTGGCTGAGGACGGCGAGCGCGCCGACGGCGTCGCCGGTGGTGCGCAGCGCGTCGCCCCAGAACAGCCGGACCCGATCGTCGCGCAACCGGTCGGGCAGCCTGGTCACCAGAGCCACGTACTCGGCCGCGCCGCCCTCGGCGAGGATGCGCTCGCCCTGTTCGGCCAGCATGCGCGCGCACCCGAGGTCGTCGCCGGCCGCAAGCAGCGCGCGGGCGGCCGCGATCGGCGGGCCGTGCGCCGTGAACCACATCGCCGCCGCCTCGGCGCGTACCGGCGGCAGCGGCCGGCTCCGTCCCGCCAGGGCCGCCACCACGGGCACCACCCGGTGCCGCCCGCCGCCGGCCGGCACGAGCAGGCCGGTGTCGGCGAGCAACCGCAGCGTACGGTCGGCCCGCCGGTGCCCCAGTGCCCGACACAGGTCGGCGTTCACCGGCCCGATCGCGGCCGCGTCGCGCAGCAGGCCCAGTGCCGATCCGGGAAGTGCCGCGAGCACCTCCTCGAGCAGGAACTCGGCCACGGGGCTGCCGGGCTCGGCGAGCGCCTCGGCCGCCTTCTCGTCGGCGTCGGCCGCCAGCCGGACCAGCGCGGGCCAGCCACCGGTCGCCGCGTGCAGCCGCTCCGCCAGGGTCGTGTCCCACACGTCGTGTTCGTCCCGTAGCAGGGTGGCCACGTCATCGGCGCTCATGGCGAGCCGGTCGGGGCCGATCCGGCCGAGGAGCCCTCGCCCGCGCAGCCGCGACACCGTCCCGCCCAGCGGCCAGCGCGACGCGATCGCCAGGCCGGCGGCAGGCAGTTCGCCCGCCCAGCCGAGCAACCGCGTCGACTGCTCGTCGGTCAGCTCCGGCACGTCGTCGAGGACCAACCAGCGAGGTTCGTCGGGCTCGACACGGTGGGGCGCTGCCGGCATTCCGTCGGCCACGCTCCACCCCGTCAGCCAGTACGCCGTACCAGCTGGCAGCCAGGCGCGCAGCGCCGTGCTCTTGCCGTACCCGGGCCCGGCGACGAGGAGCAGGCACCGCCAGCGGTTCAGCGACTCGGGTGGCGCACGCACTGCTCCCCCTTCGGTCCGGTGTCACCGTCCACCATGGGCAGTCGGCGTGCGCCGGGGCAACGTGCCGACGGGAAACGGATAGCTCACCGTCCATGAGCCGACCGTGACGCCACCGTGAGGCAGGTCCCGACACTGGCGTTCGTCCCGGCGGCAGGCGCCGGGCGGCGACGGCGAGGACACCAAATGAGACGAACGATCAGCATGGTGGCGGTACTCGTGATGAGTACGGCGGGATTGGTGGTGGCGTCGGCCGCGCCGGCGCTGGCATCCGTGCCGGGCGTGGAAATTGTCGTCAGCAACAGTGGTTGGAGCAGCTCGACGGTCAAGTCGGCGGTGGTCACGTGCCCGGCCGGCAAACAGGTCATCGGCACGGGCTGGTCGATCGGCTCCGTCACGAGCGGGGTGCACGTGCCCGAGGTCCGGCCGACGGCCACGACCGTGGAGGTGGTGGCGTACGAGGACGCGGACGGCGTTGCCACCGACTGGTCCGTGTCGGCCCGGGCGGTCTGCGCCGACCCGCTACCGGGGTGGGAGATCGTCACCACCACGTCCACGATGACGACGGCAGCCATCGATCGCGTTCAGGTCGCGGCGTGCCCGTCCGGCAAGAAGCTCCTCGGCGCGGCGGGCGAGGTCAGTGGCGGGGGCGGTCGCGTGCTGCTCGACGGCATTGTCCCCACCTCGGGTCTGGTCGCGGTCACGGCGCACACGGACGGCTGGGGCTCGGACAACATTTGGAACCTCCGCGCGCACGCTATCTGCGCCGACCCGGTGGCCGGGCACCAGGTCGTGTCGAGCTCCAGCGGCACCACGTCGGCTGACAAGACTGAGTTCGCGTACTGCCCGGCAGGCACGACCGTGCTGAGCAGTGGCGGGGTGATCGTCCCCAACGACGGTCGGGTGGCGCTGTCCTCACTGTTGTCGACCGCGTACGGGGGCAGCGAGTACGCGCGGGTGGCCGGCCAGGAGGACGACCCGGGCTGGGCCACCTACTGGCGCATCGACGCGTTCGCGATCTGCGCGACGACCTAGCTTCTCGCCACCGGGGGTTATGGATTCATCGGCCGACATGGCGGCCGATGGAATCCATAGCCTCCGGGGCTAGAGCCAGCGGGGCAGCGTCACGGCGGGGTCGGGGCCGGGCCGGCGGCCGGTCACCCAGCCGAGCAGGTGCGCGGCGGTCGCCGTGACCTCCACGGGTTCCGTGGCGCCGGGGCCGAACCGTACGGTGTCGCCCCGGTCGAGCGGCACGAGCAGCACGGCGGGGCACTCCGGGAGCCGTGACAGGCCGGTCGTGACGTCCTCGATCAACGCGTCGACCAGCGGCGCCGGCAGGTCGTCGAGGCCGACGTCGGCCGCCAGGTCGACCGCGTGCAGCCACACCTCGCGTACCCGCAACCAGGGGATCTCGGCGGCCGTCAGCTCCCCGCGCAGCGTGCGCAGCGGCGCGTCCCAGGCGTCCCCGGCGAGCCCGGCGAGCGCCGCGTCCAACGCCGAGGCGGACGCGACGAGGTCGGCGCGCAGCGCGGCCGGCGCCAGGGCGGCCGAGGCCTCGATCTCCGCTTCGCGGCTCTCCGGGCTGGCGTACATCGGTGTCTCGACGCCGGTCTCCGCCCACGCCGCCAGGCGGGCGAGCGCGTCGGCGTTGCGGGCCACGTGCCCGATGACGTGCGCGCGCGTCCAGCCGGGTAGCAGGCTGGGCGCGGCGAAGTCGGCGTCGTCGAGGCGCGCGACCGCCTCCTCGAACACGGCGCTGCCCTTGCGTAGCCAGGGCAGCGTGGTCTGCTGATCGCGCGTGTCCAGTCTCCCCACCTCCCGGCGGGATCATAGGGGGCGGCGCGGTCAGGTGACGAGGGTGTCGACGGCCACGTCCGCCTGCACCCCCAGCAGCCGTACGGGCGTGACCACCGCGTACCCCTCGGCGAGCCAGGCCAGGTCGGTGCCCGGGATGCGCCGGGCGCCCGATTCCTCCATGGCCACCCGCACGTAGTCGTGGCCGGATTCGGCGACCGCCATCTGGACCTGCCCGAACGGGGCGAGCGTCGCCTGGCGTACCCCGGGCAGCTCGTCGGCCGGCACGTCGGGGACGTTGATGTTCAGTACGGTCCGGTCGGCGGCCGACAGCAGCCACGGCAGCAGCCGGCACGCCACGTCGGCAGCGGTACCCCAGTGGCGGGTCTCGTCGTCGACCGTGTCGAGCGCCGCGATGGCCGCGCCGCCGCTCGCGGTGCTGCCGGCGGCGGGGGAGAGCACGTCCAGCGACACGGCCATGGCCCGGATGCCGTTCATGGCGGCGGTCAGGGCGGCGCCGACCGTGCCGGAGTGCAGGATGCCGTGTCCGGCGTTGGCGCCCCGGTTGACGCCCGACAGCACCACGTCGGGCACGGGTCCGAACGCCCCGAGGGCCGCCAGCATCGTGATGTAGCTGGGCGAGGCGGCCACGGCGAGCGCCGGCACGTCGCCCAGCGTCGTACGTTCGATGGCCACCCGGCCCTCGACGGTCACGGCGGTCAGCGCGGCGCTCGTCCCGCTGGACTCTTGCCGGGGCGCCGCGACCGTGACGTCGTGACCGCGGTCGGCCGCGGCCTGCGCGAGCCAGCGGATGCCGGGGGCGGCGATGCCGTCGTCGTTGGTGACGAGTACGCGGGTCATAACCGGGTCCTACCCTTCGCCGGCCGGGGTCAACGTGACCCGGCGAGCGAGTTCCGTCACCGCTTCGGCCCGCCCGGTACCCAGGCCGTGCCGGGTGACGTTGACCCCGCCGGCCGCCGCGCCGACACGTACGGCCTCCCGCAGGTCGCCGCCCTGGGCCAGGACGGCGGCCACCCCGGCGGTCAGGGAGTCCCCGGCGCCCCGGTGGTCGACGACCTGCAGCGGCGGCATGGTGACCTCCACCAGTTCGTCGTCGAGCAGGGCGAGGGACGGCTGGTCTGCCCGGCTGATGAGCACGGACCCGGCGCCGTCGGCGCGCAGCTGGCGGGCCGCCTGCCCGAGCGCGGCGACTGAGTCGTCGCTGGCCCGCCCGTCGGCCAGCAGTTCCTCGTGGCGCACCGTGAGGAACACGACGCCGCCGGCGAGGACGGCGGTCAGCAGGTCGCCGGACAGGTCGGCCACGACGCGGGCGCCGTTGGCCGTGAGGTCCGCCGCCAGGCGCCGGTAGACGTCGGCGTCGATGACGGCGTGGTCGGCCGGGCCGCTGAGCACGCTCACCGCCGCGCGCAGCCCTTCGGCGAGCGTCAGGCTGTAGAGCTCGTCCATGTCGTGGCGGGTCATCGGGGCGCCGGGGTGTTCGGCGACCGTCGAGCGGCCGCCATCGCGACGGTCGTGCACGTACCAGCCGCTGTCGGCCTCGCGCTGCACGGCGCGCGCGGTCATCCGGTCGCCGGTCAGCAGGTCGCGCAGGATGCGGCCGGTTTCGCCGCCCACGGCGACGCACATGACCACCGAGCAGCCCAGGGCCGTGATCATGCGAGCCTGCCAGATTCCCTGCCCGCCGGCGTGCACATGCAGCTCCGGGGCGGCGATGGATTGCTCGATGGTCACCGTGAGCAACGGTGCTGGCGCGAAGACCATGACGTGATCATCCATGGGGACAGTCAACACGGAGGCCCGATGATCGGCCGATTCCGCCGCGCCGCCGCGCCGGTAGACTCCCGCTATGTCCGGCTCGTATGGCCTTCTGGTGCTGCTCGAGATCGGACTGGCCGTGGCCACGGCGGTGGCCCTGCTGTACGTCACCGCCCCGTACGGACGGCACGGGCGCGGGGGTTGGGGCCCGACCGTCCCCGCGCGGGTGGGCTGGCTGGTCATGGAGGCGCCGGCGTCGCTGTTCTTCCTCGCCGTCTTCGTCACCGGCGAGCACCGCGCCGAGCTGGTGCCGCTCGTGCTGCTCGCCCTGTGGCAGCTGCACTACGTGCAGCGGGCCTTCGTGTACCCGCTGCTCATGCGCGCCGGTGGGGCCCGGATGCCGGTCAGCGTCATGGCCATGGCGATCGCGTTCAACGTGCTCAACGCGTACCTCAATGCGAAGTGGATCTCCTCGGTCGGCGACTACGCGGCCGGTTGGCTCGCCGACCCCCGGTTCCTGCTCGGCGCGCTGGTGTTCCTCGCCGGCCTGTCGGTCAACCTGTGGGCCGACCGGAAGCTGCGCCGCCTGCGGGCCGCCGGCACCGGCTACCAGATCCCGCGCGGTGGGCTCTACCGGTGGGTTTCGTGCCCGAACTACCTGGGCGAGATCGTGGAATGGTTCGGCTGGGCGCTGGCCACCTGGTCGCCTGCCGGGCTCGCGTTCGCCCTCTACACGACCGCCAACCTGGCGCCGCGCGCCGTGGCGAACCACCGGTGGTACCGCGAGCAGTTCCCCGATTACCCGCCGCGGCGTCGCGCGCTCGTTCCGTTTCTCCTTTAGCACGTGCGTGACCTGGGAGAAGGCGTACGTTAAAGGGTGGTGCCGAAGGTTGGGCACCATTTCATATCTGATCAGGAAATTAGCGAGTTATCCGATTAGGACCTGTGTACCTCACGAAGGGGAAGGATCATGTCACGCCTTCGACTTCGACTCTTCACCGTTCTGGTAGGTGCCCTGTTCGCGCTCGGCCTGGGCGCGGGCTCGGCAGCTGCCGCGACTAACGCCACCCAGCCCGAACAGCAGACCCAGAGCGTCTCGGTCACGACCCACGGCGGCTGGGGTTGGGGCTGGGGCTGGGGCGGCTACTGGCAGCCCTGGTACGGCTACGGATACGGCGGTTACTGGTACCCATGGGGCTGGTGGTAGGTAGCCATCCCTAACCGATGAGAAG
>JAEZGP010000220.1 GCA_023437285.1 Actinomycetes bacterium
CCGCAGGGGCGGGGCACGATCCGGCTCTGGCACGTGCGGGCGACGGTCGACGACGTGCCCGGCCGCCTGGCCATCCTCGCGGCCAGCCTGGCGCGCCGCTCGATCAACATCCTGTCCGTCCAGGTGCATCTGACCTCCGACGGGCCCGTCGACGAGCTGCTCGTGGCGGCGTCGCCCGTACTGTCGGCGAGCGACCTGGCCGCGGCCGTGACCGACGGGGGAGCCCGGCTGCCCCGCGTCGAGCCGGCCGACGCGCACGCCCTGGTCGACCCGCCGACCCGCAGCCTCGGGCTCGCGGCGCGGCTGCTGCGCAACCCCGATGACCTGCCCACCGCGCTGGCCGAGCTGCTGGGCGGCGCGCAGATCTCCTGGCGGCCGGAGGAGCCCGGCGGCGTCGCCGAGGACGCGACCCGGCTGTGGCTCGACGACCCCACGGGCGGCGGGTTACTCGCCAGCCGGCCCACGGCCCCGTTCACGCCGGCCGAGTCGGCGCGCGCGCACGCCCTGGTCGACGTGGCGGTCGCGGCGCTCTCGTCGGCCCCGCAGGTCGCCGCCGAGACGTGGCGGATGCTGCTCGCCGACGGCACCGAGGTCACCGTCCGTCGCGCCACGCCGGACGACCTCGATGCGGTGGTGGCCCTGCACGCGCGCTGCTCGCTGACCACCCGCCTGCGCCGCTACCTGGCCGGCACGAACTGCCCTTCGCACACGGTCCTCGCGCAGCTGCTGCACCCCGGCGCCGGCCACTCGCTGGTGGCCGAGGACGCGGACGGCCGGGTCGTCGCCATGGCCAACCTGATGTGGACCGAGGGCACGGCCGAGCTGGCCATCCTCGTCGAGGACGGCTGGCAGAACCGGCGCCTGGGCAGCGCCATGGCCCGCCGGCTCGCCGTCGTCGCCGCGGAGACGGGGCTGACCGAGGTGCACGCGATGGTGCACGCGGGCAACACCGCCATGATCCGGATCATGTCCGCGATCGGCCGGCGGCTGCACCGCGAGTACGACGGGGGGACGCTGACCCTCATCGCCCACCTGGACCGCCACGGGGAGCGTCACACCCAGCGGTTGCCCAGCCACATGTGATGCCACCACTCGTCGTACGTGATCGACTGGGCGGTCCAGATCGGATAGAAGTACCAGAAGCACAGCCCCACGGCGATGATGTAGATCGCGGCGAAGGCCGTGCCGTACAGGCGACGGTCGGTCTGCGCCACGGTCAACCGCCGCGATGACGCGGTGACCCCTGGCGCGGTGATGAGCGCGCCGAGCACGTACACCACGGCCAGGATCAGGAACGGCTCGGCCGGTGCGGCGTAGAAGTAGAACATCGAGCGGTTGCCGTTGGCCATGAAGTAGAACCACGGCAGGATCCCGGCCGCCGCACCGAGCCCGATGGCCAGCGCGCGCCAGTCGCGGCGGCTGATGCCCAGCCAGGCCAGTGCGATCAGGGCGGGGATGAACGACCACCACAGCACCGGGGTGCCGATCAGGTTGATCACCGAGCTACAGGGGTCCTGCCCGCAGCCGGGCTCGCTGCCGTAGTGGATGGCGACCGGCCGGCCCAGCAGCAGCCACTGCCACGGCGCCGACTTGAACGGGTGGTCGAACACCATGCCGTTCTGGGACGTGTCGAGCATGTCCACGTGGTACTGCCAGAGGTTCTGCAGCGCCCCGATGACCGGCAATTCTGTCTTGCCCAGCTCGTTGGCGAAGTAGTGCCGCTTCCAGCCGTGGTCGGTGAGGAACCAGCCCGACCACGTGGCGAGGTAGCTGACGACCACGACGGCGCAGAAGGCGAACAGCCAGCCGATCTCGTCGAGGAACGCCTCCTTCCACGGCCGGCGTACCCCGGCCTGGCGCCGAGTACTGACCTCCCACAGCAGAATGAGCAGCAGGAACATCGGCAGGAAGAAGATCCCGCTCCACTTCACGCCGGCGGCGCAGCCGAGCATGACCGCCGCGGCGAGCCGCCACCACGGGATGCCGGCCCAGCCGCCCGGCGGGCGACCCGCGCGGCCCTCGGCGGTCACGTCGAGCCCGTTCTCCAGCGCCGCCAGCCAGCGCTCCCGCCGCCGGTCGCGGTCGACGACCAGGCAGGAGAACGCGGCGAGCACGAAGAACAGCACAAAGATGTCGAGCAGCGCGATGCGGGACAGGACGAGCTGGAAGCCGTCGAACGCCATCAGCAGGCCCGCCGCCGCGCCGAGCACGACCGACCGGAACAGCCGGATCCCGGTACGGGTGATGATCAGTACGGCGAGCGTACCGAGGACGACCGAGGCGAGCCGCCAGCCCAGTGAGTTGTTGCCCAGCAGCTTGATGCCCAGGGCGATGAGCCATTTGCCCAGCGGCGGGTGCACCACGTATGCGCCGTAGTCGCCGTTCGGCTCCCACTCGACGCCGTGGTCAAGCAGCTCCTGGCCCTCGGTGGCGTAGTACAGCTCGTCGAAGAGGATGCCCGGCGGCGTGCCGTAGTGATAGAAGCGCGTCAGCGCGGCGATGACCGTGACCCACGCCGTGACCGCCCAGCCCACCCACCCGTCCGGCAGGTTCGGAACGAGGCGCCGGCGCTGGACGTCGGGGACCTTTGTGGCGACGGGCGTCAATGCGGGAGCGGTCACGCCGGAATGGTAGGGCCAGGGCGGCCCTCACGTCTCCCCCCGGCTCCTACACCCAGCGGTTGCCCAGCCACATGCGCTGCCACCAACTGTCGTGCGGGATCGACTGCGCGGTCCAGATCGGATAGAAGTACCAGAAGCACAGCGCCACGGCGATGAGGAATGCCGCCGCGAAGATCGTTCCGTAGAGGCGCCGATCGGACTGGGTGAAGGTGAGCGTACGCCCTGAAAATCCCACGCCCGGGGCGTTGATGATCGCGCCGAGCACATACACCACGGCCAGGATCAGGAACGGCTCGGCCGGCGCGGCGTAGAAGTAGAACATCGTGCGGTAGTCGGCGTACTGGAACCAGAACCAGGGCAGGATGCCCGCGGCGGCGCCGAGACCGATGGCCAGGGCCCGCCAGTCGCGCCGGGAGATGCCCAGCCAGGCCAGCGCGACCAGGGCGGGGATGAACGACCACCACAGCACGGGCGTACCCAGCAGCGTGATCACCGAGGAGCACGAGTCGGCGCCGCAGGTGGGGTCGCTGCCGTAGTAGATCGCGACGGGCCGGCCGAGCAGCAGCCACTGCCACGGCCACGACTGGTACGGGTGTTTGGAGACGAGCCCTTCGTGGAAGTTCAGGGCGTCGTGGTGGTAGTAGAAGAGGTTCTGCAGGGCGCCGATGACGGGCAGTTCGGTGCGGCCGAGTTCGGCGGACAGGTAGTGCCGCTTCCAGCCCGTGTCGGTGAGGAACCAGCCGGTCCACGTCGCCAGGTAGGCGCCGGCGACGACGACGCAGAACAGGGCCACCCAGCCGACCTCGTCGAGCAGCGTGTCGCGCCACGGGCGGCGTACCCCGGCCTGGCGGCGCAGGCTCACCTCCCACAGCACGATGAGCAGCAGGAAGACCGGCAGGTAGAAGCCCACGCTCCACTTCACGCCGCAGCCGAGGCCGAGCAGGACGGCCGCCGCGAGCCGCCACCACGGCACGCCCGACCAGCTGAACGGGGGCCGCCCCGCCTTGCCGGGCCGGGTCGGGTCCAGCCCGTTCTCCATGGCCCGCAGCCAGCGTTGCCGGCGTTTGTCCCGGTCGACGACCAGGCAGGAGAACGCGGCGAGCACGAAGAACAGCACGAAGATGTCGAGGATCGCCAGGCGCGAGAGCACGAGCTGGAACCCGTCGAAGGCCATGAGCAGGCCGGCCGCCGCGCCGAGCACGACCGAGCGGAACATCCGGATAGCCGTACGGGTCAGGATCGCCACCGCGGCGATGCCGAGGATGACGGTGGGCAGGCGCCAGCCCAGCGAGTTGTTGCCCAGCAGCTTGATGCCCAGGGCGATGAGCCACTTGCCGAGCGGGGGGTGCACCACGAAAGCGCCGGTGTTCGTCGTGGGTTCCCATTCGACGCCGTGGTCGAGCAGCTCCTGGCCCTCGGTGGCGTAGTACGTCTCGTCGAACATGATCTCCGACGGCGTACCGTAGTGAAACACGCGGACAAAAGCCGCGATAGCCGTGACCCAGAAGGTTGCCACCCAGGTGACCCAGAGGCTCGGCATGGGCGGCACCAGCCGGCGGCGCACGATTTCGGGCACCGCTCGCGGCGTCCGGCCGCTGGTCGGCGTGTCCTCGGGCGCCACCTCGGGCGTCGATAGGGCCTGCGTCACCCCGCGATCGTAGGCTGCCCACGGGTGTTCCGTCGCATCCGCGGCGGGACCCGACGACCTGGAGGCGCGATGACAACCGGACGGCTGGTGCTCGTCGGCGCGCCACTGGGCAACGTGGGCGACGCCTCGGACCGGTTGCGGGCCGCGCTCGCGGGAGCGGACATCGTGGCGGCGGAGGACACCCGCCGGCTGCACCGCCTGGCGCGCGATCTCGACGTGACGATCGGCGGCCGGGTCGTGTCCTACTTCGAGGGCAACGAGGAGCGCCGCACCCCCGAGCTGATCGAGGCCGCCGAGGCCGGCGCGGAGGTCGCCGTCGTCACCGACGGCGGCATGCCGAGCATCTCCGACCCCGGCTTCCGGCTGGTCCGGGCCGCGCTGGCCGCCGGCGTGCCCGTCACCGCCGTCCCGGGCCCGAGCGCCGTCACCACGGCCCTCGCGCTGTCCGGGCTGCCCTGCGACCGGTTCGCGTTCGAGGGGTTCCTGCCGCGCAAGGCGGGCGAGCGCCGGGCCCGCGTCGCGGCGCTCGCGACGGAGGAGCGCACCCTCGTGTTCTTCGAGGCGCCCCACCGGTTAGCGGATGTTCTGGACGTACTGGTGGAAAACTTCACCCCCGAGCGGCCCGCCGCCGTCTGCCGGGAACTCACCAAGACGTACGAGGAGGTGCGCCGGGGCACCCTCGCCGAGCTGGCCCGCTGGGCCACCGACGGGCCCGTCCGGGGCGAGATCACCCTGGTGGTCGCCGGCGCCGACCCGGCGGCACAGGCCCGCCCGGACGACGCCGGCCTGGTCGCCGAGGTCGTCGACGAGGAGGCCGGGGGCCTGTCGCGCCGCGACGCGATCACCGCCGTGGCCCGCCGGTACGGCCTGCCCAAGCGCGAGGTCTACGACCTCGTCGTCAGAACGTCGCCACCACGATCCCCGCGCTGAGCAGCAGCGGCGCCCCCAGGCTCAGCCCGACGGCCGCCCACCGCCGCCGCCCGGTGAACCGGAACGCGCCGCTGACCCACACGATCAGCAGGGTGCACAGCCCGACCAGCCCGAACCCCAGGCCCCAACGCAGGCGCAGGCCCGCGTCGTCGGCCGTGTAGGCCTGCCGCCCGTGCGAGGACACCATCCGCGCCGGCACGGTCGTACCCGTCGCGCACTGCGCGTCCGCCAGCCCGGTGATGGAAACTCGTGGCACCTCGAACGCCGCGCCCTCGGCGACGAACCGCCCCTGGCAGCGGCGCGCCAGCCCGTCGCCCTCGTCGCGTTCCACGGCCACGGTGCCCGGCTGCGCGTGCCCCATGGCCAGCCAGAACGGCTCCGCCGCCACCCACGCGAAGAACGCGGTCGCCAGTGCCAGCAGCACCAGCGTGGGCAGCGCCAGCCACGGCCGGCGCAACGGCCGCGACCTGCGCGGTGGCTCAGGTC
>JAEZGP010000253.1 GCA_023437285.1 Actinomycetes bacterium
CGCCATCGCCGCCCGAGCGTGGATGTGATCGCCTGGCTGGCGCTCGTTGGCGCGCTCGCGGTCGGCGAGACGTTCGCCGGTGCGGTCATCGCGGTGATGCTGGCCAGCGGCGTACTGCTGGAGAACAGGGCGGCGGCGCGGGCCCGGCGGGAGTTGGGCCTGCTCGCCGCGCGGGCGCCCCGGGTGGCCCGGCGGGTCACCCCGCAGGGCGTGGTCGAGGTCGCCGTCGACGAGGTGGTCGCGGGCGACACGTTGATCGTCGGTTCCGGCGAGATCGTCCCGGTGGACGGGCGGCTGCTCGGCCCGGCGGTGCTGGACGAGTCCGCGCTGACCGGCGAGGCCCGCCCGGTCGAACGGCGTACGGGCGAGGACGTCCGCAGCGGCGTGGTGAACGCCGGCTCACCAGCCCAGATGCGGGCGACCGCGACGGCTGGCGAGTCGACGTACGCGGGGCTGGTACGACTGGTGGAGGACGCACGGGCCGACAACGCCCCGTTCGTGCGGGTGGCCGACCGGTTCGCGGTGGCGTTCGTGCCACTGACGCTGGCGCTCGCCGGGCTGGCCTGGGCGATCGCGGGCGACCCGGTACGGGCCGTCGCGGTGCTCGTGGTCGCCACGCCGTGCCCGCTGCTGCTCGCCGCGCCGATCGCGATCATGTCGGGCCTGTCGCGGGCCGCGCGCGCGAGCGTGGTGGTCAAGGGCGGCTCGGCCCTGGAGCGTCTCGCGGCCGGCCGGGCGTTGCTGTTCGACAAGACCGGGACGCTGACGCGGGGCCGGCCCACGCTCGCCGACATCGTCACCACCGACTCGGTGGACGCCACCGAACTGCTCCGCCTGGCGGCGTCCCTCGACCAGTCGTCCGCACACGTGCTGGCCAGCGCGATCGTGAGCGCCGCCGCGGCCCGCGACCTGCCGCTGAGCATGCCGACCCAGGTCGTCGAGCAGCACGGGTACGGCGTTGAGGGCCTGGTCGACGGGCATCGGGTGAGACTCGGTAAGGCGGCGTGGATCGTCGACGGGCGAGCGGCCCCCTGGGTGCGCCACGCGCGCCGCCGGGCGGCCATGGACGGGTCGTTGACCGTCTTCGCCTCGGTCGACGACGTACCGGCCGGTGTTCTGTTGCTGGAGGACCCGCTGCGGCCGGAGGCGCCGCGGATGATGCGCGCGTTGCGGGCCGCCGGCATCGACCGGATGGTCCTGCTCACCGGCGACCGCGCCGACGTGGCCGAGATGGTGGGCCGCATCGTCGGCGTCGACGCGGTGCACGCCGAGCGCGACCCGGCCGGCAAGCTCGCGGTCGTCCGGGACGAGCAGAAACACCGGCCCACGATCATGGTGGGCGACGGCATCAACGACGCCCCCGCGCTGGCCGCGGCCGATGTCGGGGTGGCGCTGGCCGCGCGAGGCGTCACCGCCTCCGCCGAGGCCGCCGATGTCGTGCTGACCACCGACCGGGTCGACGCGCTCGCCGACGCGATCATCATTGCCCGCCGTGCCCGCCGCATCGCCGTGCAGGCGGTCGTCGTCGGCATGGGCCTGTCCCTGGTCGCGATGGTGGCGGCGGCGGCCGGCCTGCTGCCTCCCGCCGTCGGCGCGCTGGTGCAGGAGGCGATCGACCTCGCGGCGATCGCGCTGGCCCTTCGGGCGCTCCTGCCTACCCGTACTCCCACAGTGGTCCTGCCGTCCGAGGACGTGGCCACGGCCCGCCGGCTCTACGCGCAGCACCAGTCTGTCCGACCGATCGTCGAAGAGGTGCGCACCGTGGCGGACGCGCTCACTCCCGCGGCGGATCTGTCGGCCGTGCGGACGTTGCAGCATCGGCTGGAGACCGACCTAATGGAACACGAACGCGCCGACGAGGCAGAGCTGCTCCCCATCGTGGCGCGTGCCCTGGGCGGGCCGGAGACGGTCGGCGCGATCAGCCGCACCCACGCCGAGATCGAGCACCAGATCACCCGGCTGCGGTACCTGCTCGATCAGCTCGGCGACGGCTCAGACCCGGAGGACATCGTCGAGTTGCGAGGGCTGCTCTATGGGCTCTACGCCATCCTGCGGCTGCACAACGCGCAGGAGGAGGAGACCGCCTTCAGCCTCATGCCGGCGACGGCGCCCGGATAGCCGACAGCGGCGCCGCGGGTAACCGGGCAGGTGGCGGACGGCCGATCGCGTTCACGTACCCGAAGGGTTGTGTCTGCATCGACTGCTCTCTATCATCACCGGAAAGCGCTTTCCCGTCCACCGAAGGCGCCGTCCCCTGAAAGGTGACCTGATGAGACGACAATCCGCGCTGCGTTGGCTAGCTGGAGGAGCCACCGTGGTCGCAACCGCCGCCGTCGCGCTGACACTGCAGATGCCGAGCGCCTCCGCCGCCACCAACCTGAGCATCGGCGCGGGCGCCGACGGTTCCAGCAAGGCCAGTGGCACCAGCTACGGCAACGTCATCGACGGCAACACCAGCACCTACTGGTCGCCGGCCAGCTCCACCGGCACCATCTCGGTCAAGTGGGGCAGCGCGACCACGGTGGCCTCCGTCGTCATCAAGCAGGCCTCCGGCGGCGGCTCCATCAGCGCCTGGCGGGTCGTCAACCACGACTCGGGCAGCGTCCTGGCCAGCGGCAGCGGCAGCCCGAGCACCATCAACTTCTCCTCGACGTCGCTGAAGAAGATCAGCTTCGAGATCACCAGCGCGTCCAGCGCGCCGCGCATCGCTGAGGTCGAGACGTACGGCACGGGCGGCTCGACCCCCACCACCACGGCCGCGACGACGACCCGGCCGCCGACCAGCACGACGCGGCCCCCGGCCACCTCTTCCCCACCCAACACCGGTGCCCCCACCGGGTCGTGGCCGGCGTCGCAGGGCAACGTGCAGACCAGCGGCATCATCTCGGTCTCCGGCACGTTCGACGGCGGCATGAAGACCTACTGTTGCGCCGGTGACGGCAGCGGCAGCGAGAGCCAGGACCCGATCTTCAAGCTGGCGAACGGCGCGACGCTGCAGAATGTCATCCTCGGCTCGCCGGCCGGCGACGGCGTGCACTGCGAGGGCACCTGCACCCTGCGCAACGTGTGGTGGAACGACGTGGGCGAGGACGCCGCGACGTTCAAGGACACCAGCGGCGGCACCTCGTACGTCATCGGCGGTGGCGCCAGGTCCGCCGGCGACAAGATCTTCCAGCACAACGGCAAGGGCACAGTGAAGATCACTGGGTTCTACGCCAAGTCCGGCGGCAAGCTGTACCGGGCCTGCGGCAACTGCTCCAGCTCGTACCAGCGGCACGTGATCATCGACAACGTCCTCCTGGACAACGTCGACATGGTCGCCGGCATCAACAGCAACTGGGGTGACACCGCGACGATCACCCGCGTCACGCTGATCAGCGGCGACGTCGTGTGCGGCAAGTACAAGGGTGTCAGCAAGGGCAGCGAGCCCACCTACCTCGGCGAGGGCTGGAACGACAGCAACTGCAAGGTGACGAAGAGCGACATCACTTACAAGTGACGCCGCGCCGACGGGGTGCCCGCCAGCTCCGGCGGGCACCTCGTCTCCCGTCAGCGACGGTGCGGCTTGCGGGCCCGCACGCGTTCCACCGTGCCGGCCTTGAGCCGTTCGGTCTCCTCGACGGCGAACCCGGCGGCCTGCACGAGGGGTAGCTGGCGGCGGGTGAAGTGCTCCCCCTCGGTGCGCACAGTGACCTGTCCGACCAGCCACTGGGCGGCCCGGATCGGCCACCAGTTGCTCCCGATGTGATCCACCAGCAGCAGCGACCCACCGGGTACGAGCACGCGTTTCATCTCGGCGATGGCCGCGGCCGGGTCGGGGATGGAGCACAGCGCGAGCGCGCACACCACCGTGTCGAATGACGCGTCGTCGAGAGGCAACCGTTCGGCGTCGCCTTCGCGCAGGTCGACCGCCAGGCCGAGGGCGGCCGCCCGGTCGCGGGCGATGGCCAGCATCGCCGGGCTCAGCTCCACCCCGGTTACGGTGACATCGGGCCCGTAGTGGGGCAGATTGCTCCCGGTGCCGATGGCGACCTCCAGGACCCGGCCGCTCGCCCGCCGGCCGATCCATTCCCGACCGCCGGCGAACCAGGTCCGATCGAAGAACGCCATCTGCCTGTCGTACTTCGGCGCGGTCCTGTCCCACACCCGCCTCTGGCGGTCGGTCGGCGTTTCACTGGTCCGTTGTCGTGCCGTTCCGGTCATGACCGTCCTCCATGCGCGCGCGATAGGGCCTCCAGTGTCACCGCTCGCCGAACAGGGTGGTCTGCTCGCCCGCGTCGACGTCCACGCCGTGCTGCGGCGGGGGCAGGCGGTCGGCGCGCGCCGAGTGCAGCCGCCGCCCGCTGGCCCGGTCACGACGGCTGGTGACCACGCAGGTCACCAGCCGTACGGGCGGCGGTGGCGCGCTGAACGGGCCTGGCCCCCAGCGGACCCACAGGGCGACCCGGCCGGCCCCCGCCTCGGCGGCCAGCTTGTCGAGCGTGCGCTGGCGGTCGGAGCGGTCCACCTCGACGACGATCGGCGCGGCGTCCGCCCGGGCGATGCCGACATCGACCACCGAGTGCCGCTCGGCGTACGGGGCCGGCAATGGCATGACGCTGCGCGCGCGGCGGTAGACCCGCCAGCGGTGCGAGCGGCCCCACTCGATGACCGCCTCCACCAGCAGCTCGGTGACCTGGTCAGCGTCGCGGTCGGCGAACGACATCGCGTCGATCCACTCGGCCAGTGACGCGGCGAGCCGGTCCGCGTCGTCTGCCGCCGTCGGGCGTGCACTGTGCGACATCACCCGGAGCCTAGCCCGTCAGGCGCCCCGTCCGGGCAGCCCGGCCCGGTCGGCGGCGGCCCGGCCGGAGTTCCAGCCCTCGACGCTGTCGACGCGCGCGCCGCGGCCCCGCGTGGTGTGCGGGAACGCCGTACGCATGGCCTCGCGGACCTGCCCGTCGCGCGACGCCAGCACGGGCAACAGGTCGCTGTCCCCCGCGGCCTCGGTCAGGGCCGCCTCGGCGACGGCGGCGAGCCGCTCGCCGATGCGTACCGCGAACGCCACCAGGAACGACTGCCGGTAGGCCCGCAGCCGCGCACGGCCCGCCTTGCCGCCCGGCGGCTCGGTCCGGGCCATGGCGTGGTGCGCCTGCACCAGCAGGGAGGTGTAGAGGAGGTCGACCGCGTCGATGTCGGCGTCGAACCCGAAGACGGTCGAGAAACCGAGCTCCGGCGACCACACCGCGTAGCAGCGGTTGGCGCCCGCGATGGCGTCCAGCAGCGCGGCCTTCTCATTCTCGTACGGGTGGTCCACGCCGATCCGCCGCGCGAACGGAACGACCCGGTCACCGCCCCGGGTGTCCAGCAGCGCCTCGTCGAGGCTGTGCCGGGTGATGAGCTGCTGGGCCTTGGCGGTGTACGCCTCGGCCTCCGCCGGGTACCCGGTCGACTCGGCCTTGGCGAGCAGGCCGCGCACCCGTTCCAGCAGCCGCGCGTCGGCCGCGTGGACCGGGCCCGCCGGGTGAGCTCGGGCCGGGCGGGTGCCGGGCGGCGGGACGAGCAGTTCGATGGGCGGCAGCTCGGACAGGATGGCGAGCAGCGTCAGTGCCGTGTCCACGACCTCCACCCGGTCGAGCCGCCCGCTGC
>JAEZGP010000286.1 GCA_023437285.1 Actinomycetes bacterium
GTGCAGCGGTGGGCAGCGGGGCGGGCACCGGCGGCGGCCCGACCGGCGCGCCGGCGCCGGGCACCGGGTACGCCGTCGGCGCGAACCCCGGCTGCGGCGGCGCGTACGCCGACTCGGCCGCCAGCGGGGCGGCGTACGTGGACCCGGCCCGCACCGGGACGTCGTCGGTGTCCGGGTACGGCGCGTAGCGGGCCGGCGCCGGCTCGTCGACGGCCGGCGTGGGCTGGCCCATGGCCGAGACGGTACGGAAGCTGCCCGTACCGAAGTCGACCGGCTGGCGCTGCACGGGCAGGCTGGGGGCGGGCGTCGCGTCGGCCAGCCCGAGCTGGTCAAGCACGAACGCGTACACCTCGGATTCGTACCGGTACAGCGCGTAGCGGCCGGCCGGGCCCGCGTGCGCGGCGGGACCCAGCTCGACCCGGAACAGGATCGGCCCGTCGCCGTCGGCCGCGTTGGCCCGCAGCCGGGCCACCCACTTCGCCGGCTCGTGCACCATGACGCGCGCGTCGTGCACGGCGCCGGTGACGAACAGGGCGGGTCGCCGCCCGCGGTGACGCCGGCCACGGTGGGTGTTCTCGTACGGCGAGTACGCGGCCAGCAGCCCGAAGATCTCCGGGATCTGCGGGTCGCCCCACTCGTCGCGCTCGTTGACCGACATCGGGATGGTCGGGTCCAGCATCGTGTTGAGCACGTCGACGAATGGCACCTCGGCCACCACGGCGCGCCAGCGGTCCGGTCGCGTCGCGAACGCCGCGCCCTGCAGCAGGCCGCCGGCCGACCGGCCCCGGGTGATGATGCGGTCGGGGTCGACCAGGGCCGGCTGGTGCGGCTGCGCGCCGGCCAGCCAGTCGGCCACGGCGGTGTGGTCGGCGAACGTGTTGGGCTTGGCGGTCAGCCGGCCCGCCTGCCACCAGCCGCGGCCCAGCTCGCCGCCGCCGCGCGGGTGGGTCAGCGCGAACACGACACCCCGGTCGAGCAGGCTCGGCAGCGCCATGTCGAACGACGGGTCGTCGCACGACTCGTACGCGCCGTAGCCCCACATCACGCACGGCGCGGTGCCGTTGAGCGCGACGCCGTTGCGCCAGGCCAGCGTGACCGGCACCGGCGTACCGTCCGGCGCCTGCGCGTGGCGGCGCTCCGTGTGGTACGCGTTCGGGTCGTACCCGGGCACGTAGGTCATCTTGCGCAGCATCCGCTGCCCGGTGCGCAGGTCGACGTCGAACCAGCGCGGCGGCTCGATCAGCGAGTCCACCTGCACGGTCACGCTGGTCGCCCGGTACTCGAACTGGGTGGCCAGGGTGAGGCGCCCCGCGGCCGTCTCCGGGTGGATCTCGCGCTCCTCGCCGGAGGCGCGGTCGACGATCCGCAGCAGCGGGAAGCCGTCGCGGCGCAGTTCCAGGAGCAGGAAGTTGGCCAGCGCGTGGCAGGCGACGAGGCGCTCACCCGGCCGCGACGGGGTGACCTCGCGCCACTGGTTGCGGTGCCCAGCCGCGACCGGCGCGCGCATGAGGCGGAACTCGGGCGCGCCGTCGTTGGTGACGAGGTAGAGGTGGTGGTCGGCGTGGTCGACTCGGTACTCCACGCCGCGCCGGCGGCCGGCGAGCAGGCGCGGCGCGCCGGTCGGGGTGTCGGCCGGCAGCAGCCACGTCTCGGTGGTGTCGCGGCTGGCCGTCTCGATGAGCAGGTACGCCCCGCTCGTGGTGGCTCGCACGGTCACGACGAAGCGCGCGTCGGTCTCGGTGTAGACGAGCATGTCCGATGTGGACGGCGTGCCGATCTGGTGCCGCCACACCTGGTACGGGCGCATCGCGGCGTCCGGCACGACGTAGAAGAAGTGCGTCGAGTCGCTGCTCCACGCCCCGCCGTAGTACGCGCGCGGCACCTCCTCGACGAAGCCCGCCACCGTCAGGTCGTCGCCGCCGGTCAGGTCCCGGTCCGGGGACAGGTCGCGGAAGCGCAGCGTGAAGATCTCGTCGCCGGTCGTGTCGAACGCGTACGCCAGCAGGCGCCCGTCCGGGCTGACCTCCCGCACGCCCAGGCTCACGTAACCGGCGGCGTCGACATCGTGGTCGCGCTCGTCGCGGTCGCCGTCGCGCGCCAGCTCCGCCTCGTCCAGCACCACCCGGCCCGCCACGGCGGGGTTGCGGGTCGACATGAACTGCCCGTACTCCTCGCCGGCGACCGTACGGCTGTAGTAGAAGAAGGCCCCACGCTTCCAGCTGACCGACTCGTCCGTCGGCAGCACCCGGCGGTCCACCTCGGCGAACACCGCCTCGGCCAGGTCGGACAGGTGCGCCACGGACTCGTCGTAGAAGCGCCGCTCGGCGCGCAGGTGCTCGACGACCTCGGGATTGTCGCGTTCGCTGAGCCACGCGTACTCGTCCACCCAGGTCTGCCCGTGCAACGTGCGTTGGGTGGGGACGATGGCGGCGACCGGTGCGACGGGGCCGGCCTCGGCCGGTTCCTCGGTCGGGGCAGCTTCGGCGTTGGGGGTGACGTCGTGGGGCATGGCCGGACGTTATCGTGTCGCACAGAGTTTTCCAACGGGTACACCGGCCGCACCCGCCGCCGCTGTCGGGCAGCTGACGCCCCTACTGGCGAAGGAACTCCTGCCGGTAGGTGAAGCCGTTCTTCGAACCGTCCTGGTTGGTCGATTCGCCGCCGCCCGTAGCCGACAGTTGTGCCGTGCGGCACGTGACGGTGTCGCTGGTCAGCGGTCCGCCCTCCTGAGTCTCGGTCTGGTCGTTGCGACCCGGCGTCTTCCAGGTCCGGGTGACCTGGCCCGTGGCGTCGGTGTAGTCGATGCGGTCGCCGGTGCGGGTCCACTTGTAGGTGATCGTGCCGCTCTGCGTGTACGACGCGCCGCCGCCGAAGTCGAACTCCACCTGGTCGGTCTTCATGGAGCCCGTACCGTCCTCGTTGAACGTGACGACCATGGTGCCCTTGCCCGTGTACTTCACGGTTTGCGCGGGGTTGGTGTAGACGATCGTCTCCTGGGTGAGCTGCCACACACCGACCACGCAGTCGGGGTCCTTCTTGCCCAGGGTCTGCACCGCGACGTACGCCCCGGTGCCGGCCAGGACGGCGAGCACGGGAGCGGCGATGAGCGCCACGATCAGCCAGGTGCGCCGCGGCTTGGCCGGTGCCGGCTGCGGCGACCAGGGCTGCGGGTACGCCGGCTGCTGGTAGCCCTGCTGCGGCCAGCCCGGGCCGCCGGACACGGGGCCGGCCTGCCCGGGCC
>JAEZGP010000320.1 GCA_023437285.1 Actinomycetes bacterium
ACTATCCGGCCCTCGTCGTGCACGGGCCGCTGCTGGTCCTGCACATGCTCGAACTGCCGCGCCGCGCGCTGCCGGGCCGTACGCCGACCACCATCTCGTACCGGCTGCACTCCCCCGTCTACGTCGGTGAACCGCTGGCCGCCGTCGCCGAACCGGGCAACAACCCGCCGCTGTCGTTGCGGATCGCGACCGCCCGCGACGCCCGGCACGCCTCCGTCGAACTGCGATGGGACGGGCTCGCCGCAGCCAGGAAGGACGACCGGCAATGACCGCGCGCAGCTACCTGTACGTGCCCGGCGACGACGCCGACAAGCTCGCCCGGGCACTGAGCCGCGGCGCCGACGCGCTGATCGTCGACCTCGAGGACGCGGTCGCACCCGCCCGCAAGGACCTGGCCCGCGAGCAGGTGCTCACCTGGCTGGCCGGCCTGCGGGAACCCGCCAGCGAAATCTGGGTACGGGTCTACGATGGCGCCCGCCGGCACGCTGATGTCGACGCGCTACGGTCGGCGCCCAACGTGACCGGCCTGTGCCTGGCCAAAGTGCGGTCGGCCGACGAGGTCGCGGACATCGACCGCCGGCTCGGCGGCACGGCGGTGGCGCTCATGCCACTCCTGGAGACTGCCGGTGCCGTGTACGACGCCCGGTTGATCGCCGCCGCGCCACGGGTCCAGGCCCTGCAACTGGGCGAGGTCGACCTGAGCGCGGACCTCGGCATCGAGCCTGGCCCGGACGGACTGGAGCTGCTCTGGGCCAGGTCCCAGGTCGTCGCGGCGAGCGCCGCCGCCGGCATCGATCCACCGGTCGCGCCGGTGTCGGTCGACTTCCGGGACCTAACCGCGTTCGCCGCGTCGACGCAGGCACTACGCCGCCTCGGCTTCTTCGGCCGTGCGTGCATCCACCCCGCCCAGTTGCCCACCGTCCACGACGTGTTCACACCGACCGCCGCGCAGATCGAACGGGCGCGGCGGGTCGTGGCGCTGCTCGACGGTGACCGCACCGGTGTCGCGCTGGACGAGGACGGCCGGATGGTGGACGAGGCCGTGGTTCGCTCCGCCCGGCGCGTACTGGCCGTGGCCGGCGGGACCAGGCCGGAAACAACCTGAGGCCTCTACCGGGCAGGCGGTTTAGGTTGAGACCGGCACCGCTTGGTGGCCTAGCGGCGTACTCAACACCTTTGTGTAGTTCATAGGGAACATACGCCAGCCCATTGGTCGCGAGCCCCCGTGCCGCATTAGCCGCCGAAAAGTTCCGCCAGAACGCCTCGAGTCCGCGGTGAGGGCTCCTCGTCGGGATAGAAGTCATGACAGATTTGCAGGGCGTCATCGACCGTAGCCACGCCCGCGAGCTCGGCCAGCCGCCGTAGATCATCGACATCCCGGGTACGCGCAGCCAGTGCCTTCATGGCGAAGATGTGTTCCGGGGACGCCGCCATCACGCGCAGATTCGGATGGTCGAACACCCGACGCTTCCCCGGGTCGTCCTTGCCCGAGACGTAGACGCTGGCCTGCTCGTTGAGCCACCATGGCGGCAGACCGAGTTCGTCGGCTACGGCACGCGACTCCTCGACCACCACCCCGTGCGGAACGAACAACGCATCGACGTCGCGGGTGACCCTGGTCGCGTCATATGCCAGTGCCATGGCCGCCCCGCCAACCACAAAAAGATCCGCGACCACGCCCCGGCGACCCAGCCGGTCACCAAGCGCGGTGAAGGCCCGCTCCAGGTCCGCACGGCCCATCAGGACTCCGCCGTCGGTCACGCCGCGCTCAGATCATGAGCAGATAAGTACACGCCATGCTTTCGGAACGCGGCTGGCGCCCGCACCAAGGCGTCGGCACGCTGAATCGCCAACTCGGCCGGAAACCATGCATGGCGCAGTACCCGAGACTCCGCCCACTGCGGCGGAGCAAGATCATGTTGCGCACACAGGTGCTCAGCCAACGCCGCCAGCAGGGCATCCCAGCGCTCGTCACCTGTCGGTTCCGGCTCAGACCACAAGAGCCGTGTCTGGGACTCTGGCGGCTCCCACCGGTACTCCTCCAGAAACTCCCACACCAACTTCCAGCGCAACCGACCATCAGCAGTCGCCGCCACATGCTGAGCGAGCACTGCCAGACTCATCGGCTGATACTTTTTCAATGCGCACCGTCCACCAAGCCGACCGCCTCCGGCGCTGACTCACCCCAAAAGTGACTACTGGCTGCAATCATACTGCCCAGGTGATCACGAATCGGCCTACCTGGACACTGCCATCCCAACGAGATTGACTCCCGCTGGTGGCATCTGCCGTTCGCGACGCCTTGCCGACCTAATCCGTTGTGAGGTCGGCGACGAGCTCATTAAGGAGCAGTTCTTCTTCGACGACCTCTACGTCGGCGAGCCCAGGCAAACGGGTCATCCCAGTGCGCGGTTACCTGGCCACGGCGCAGCAGAACTCTGCCGCAGCCCGCGGCCTCCCCATCTCGGTGCGTGCCAGGCACTCTTCCCTTCGGTCAGCAGATGCTGTCGGAGGGTCTCGGATTGTGCAGGCCGAGCAGTGGCCGCGCCTGAACTCCCAGCCAAGCGCCGGCGAGGGCGCAACATCCCCAGATCCAGCCGCTCAGGTTGCCGACCGAGATCGCGCCGAGGAAGGCGCCGATGTTGCATCCGCCGGACATCCGTGAGCCGACGCCCATCAGCAGTCCGCCCAGCAGGGCCGCCAGCGCCGCGCGCGCGGGCATGCGGGAGTGCAACCGCCAGGCGCCGGCCGCCGCTGCCGCGACCGCCGCGCCGATCATGATGCCCAGATTGGTCAGGGTCAGTC
>JAEZGP010000168.1 GCA_023437285.1 Actinomycetes bacterium
TCGCCTCGGCCCTCGACGCGGCCGCCCGCCGGGGCGACGAGACCCTGCTGCGCGGGTTGGCCGCCATCGCCACCCGGCTGGCCGACGGCACACGCGTGCGCGCGTATCTGCTGGGTCTGGACGTCACCGGCGACGGCCGCGCGATCGTCGCGATGGGCGACCCGGACCGCGCGACGGACGTGCTCACCTACGTGCCCGGCGCGAACACGGCGCTGGGCTCGCTGGGCGGCCTGCTGGACCGCACCGACCGGATGCGCGACGCCGCCGAGCGGATCGACGGCGCGGCCGACCGCCACGACGTGAGCACGATCCTGTGGCTGGGCTACGACGCCCCCGAGTGGGCCAGCGCGATGTCGGCCTCGGCGGCCCACGCCGCCGTGCCGGACCTCGACCGCTTCCTCGACGGGCTGCGCGCCACCCACGAGAGCGCCCCCGCGCACCAGACGGTACTGGGACACTCGTACGGGTCACTGGTGGTCGGGGCCGCCGCCCGCGACGCCGGCCTCGACGCCGACGACGTGGTGTTCATCGGCAGCTCCGGCGTGGGCGTCGAGTCGGCCGACCGGCTGAAGCTTCCGGACGGGCACGTCTGGTCCAGCACCGCCCGCACCGATCCGTTCGCGTACGCGGCGCCGGGCTTCGGGCAGTTCGTGCGCGACGCCGCCCACAACCTCACCGACCCGTTCGGCCGCTGGTACGCCGACCCTGTCCCCAACGTCGACATGTGGCACGGGCACAACCCCAGCGACCGGGCGTTCGGTGCGAACGTGTTCACCAGCGACCCGCGCGGCGGCCACTCTGGATATTTCGACGGGGCCGGCCTCGAAAATATCGCGCGTATCGCGCTCGGGGCCGAACACCAGGCCCATGTCCACTAGAGACCGATGGCGATAGGTATGCAACCGTAGGTGCGCGGTAGTACGGTCGCTCGCATGAAGGCGCTTGTCAATATTGACGAGAATGATCTCGCGCTAGCCGCTGCGCTGCTCGGCACGTCGAACCGGCGCGAGACGATCTCCGCGGCCCTGCGCGTCGTCGCGGACCGCCAACGCCTCGTGGCGCGCTCGCACCAGGATTGTCTGGCCATCGGCGTCGGCGCCGACATCACCGACCCGATCGTCATGGCCCGGGCGCGCCGATGACGCAAGGCACCACCCCGGCCGACGACGCCGGGCCGCATCTGCCCGCCATCCCCGCGCGACACCGGCTCTACCTCATCGACACCTCGGCCCAGGCGCGCATCTGCCACCCCGGCATCCGGGAGATCATCGTCGCCCTCATCGCCGACCGCGTCGCCGCCACCTGCGTGACCGTCGACCTGGAGGTCGGCTTCTCGGGCCGCTGCCACGAGGACGTACGCGGCATCGCCGAGCGCCGACGGGAGCTCTACCAGGTCCTCCCGATCACCGAGACGATCGCGGACCGGGCGCGCGAGGTGCAGATACGACTCGCCAAACGCGGCACCCACCGCGCCGCCGGCCTCGTCGACCTGCTCACCGCCGCCGTCGCCGAGCACCACGACGCCGTCCTCCTGCACTACGACGAGGAGTTCGAACGCATCGCGGCGGTCACCGGCCAGTCCCAGGCCTGGATAGCCCCACCCGGCTCCCTCGACCACTGACCCGGCCACGCCCTTCTACCGAATGTGCGCTGCGTTTCCCGAGTGGGACGGCGTGAACCCGCTTCCGGGGGTGCACCCATGGCGGCCCGGCGGCACTTTTAGGGCAAATGCTGACGAAAACTATGCCTGCTGATCGTTCACAGTGGATTCGTGGAACGATTGTGGTGCCATAGCGCCAACAACTGTCCACGAATCCACTGTGGATGATCGTTACGTACGACTGGGCGGCGCTTTCAGGGGCACCATCCAGCGGACGTCATGCCACTACGAACAGGAGACGGTGGGGACGGAGTTGGTACCGTTCCACGTACCGATGAAGCCGAACGTGGTGGTCGCACCCGCGGCGAGGGTGCCGTTCCAGGCGGCATTCGACGCGGTTACCGTCGCGCCGCTGCTGGTCAGCGTGGCAGCCCACGCCTGGGTGATCGTCTGGCCGTTGGCGTACGTCCACGACGCCGTCCAGCCGCTGATCGCCGAGGCACCGGCGGTGACAGTGACCTCACCCTGGAAGCCGCCCGGCCACTCACCCGCGATCCGGTACGTAGCGGAGCACGCCCCGCCCGGAACCACCGCCGACGTGGGCGGCCGCGACGTGACAACCACCGAGGTCGGCGGACGCGACGTAACCACCACCGATGTCGGCGGCCGAGAGGTCACAACCACCGAAGTCGGCGGCCGAGAGGTCACAACACCCGACTTCGGTGGACGCGACGTCACAACCACCGAGGTCGGCGGACGGGAGGTTACGACACCCGACGTCGGCGGACGCGACGTGACAACCACCGAGGTCGGCGGGCGGGAGGTCGCCGACGACGACGTCGGGGTGACGCCGCCGATGGCGGCCGCGAGCGGGGCGTACCACTTGTCGGCCATCTTTGTGATGCCGGCCGGGTCGGAGGGGTGTACGCCGTCGTAGGTGTCCGTGGCCGGGACCCAGCCCGTCGCCTGGTCGACGACCGTGATGGGCGATTGGGGCGTGGTCTTCGACGCGGCCCACGCGGGGATCGCGTTGTTGAAGGCGGTCGTACGGGCCGGACAGTCGCCGCAGGTGCTCGGCGCGACGGGGATGATCTGCGCGACGAGGATCTTCATGTTGGGGTTGCTGGCCCGCATCTGGTCGACGAGGGTGCTGAACGCGGCGAGGATGGTGCTCGGCGCGATGTTGCTCCACACGTCGTTGGTACCGAAGTGCATGACCACGATGTCCGGGGTGGTGGCCGCGAGCCAGGCCGGCAGCATGTTCTGGTTGGCGACGTTGGTGACCAGGTAGCCGCCGTGGCCCTCGTTGTCACCGTCGTAGCTCACGCCGCAGCCCTGCGGGGGCTGGGTACCGACGAAGTCGATGTTGGTGTAGCCGGCGTTGATGAGCTTGTTCCACAGCAGCGCGCGCCAGCAGCCGGGGTTGCCGGTGATGGAGTCGCCGAGCGGCATGATCCTGACCGGGCCGGCGGCGCTGGCGGCCGGGGCGGCGACCGCCGCCTGGGCCACCAGGTAACCGAGTGCCAGGACCAGGGCCGCCAGGAGCGCCTGGAGCGCGGATCTTTTCCGCATGGGGGGTCCTCTCGGGTTGCGGACGATCGGCGCGGCCAGCCAGACGAACCGGTTAATGCCGGCTCGGCCGCATCTCATCGACCGATGCTAATGACCCGAGGTGAACCGCGACAGTTGCGCGCTACTCCACCGTGACGGACTTGGCGAGGTTGCGCGGCTGGTCGACGTCGAGGCCGCGAGCGCTGGCCACCTCACAGGCGAACACCTGCAACGGTACGGTCGTCAGCAGCGGGGCGAGCAGCGTCGGCGCGGCCGGAACTTCCACGAGGTGATCGGCGTACGGGCGGACCGCCTCGTCACCCTCCTCGGCGATGACGATCGTCCGCGCGCCTCTGGCCCGTACCTCCTGGATGTTTGACACGACCTTGTCGTGCAGGAGGCTGCGGCCCTTGGACGACGGAACCACGCAGACGACCGGGGTACCTTCCTCGATCACGGCGATCGGCCCGTGCTTGAGCTCGCCGGCGGCGAAGCCCTCGGCGTGGATGTACGCGAGTTCCTTGAGCTTGAGCGCGCCTTCCAGGGCGACCGGGTAGCCGACGTGCCGGCCGATGAACAGGATCGTGTTGACGTCGACGAGCGAGCGGGCCAGCTCCCGGACGGGCTCCATCGTGGACAGCACCCGGGCGATCGCGTCCGGCATCGCCTGGAGCTGGGCGACGATCGCGCCGACCTCGTCGGCGAACTTGATCCCGCGGACCTGGGCGAGGTGCAGGCCGACGAGGTAGCAGGCGGCGAGCTGGGTGAGGAACGCCTTCGTGGACGCGACCGCGATCTCGGGGCCGCCGTGGGTGTAGAGCACGGCGTCGGACTCGCGCGGGATGGTGGAGCCGTTGGTGTTGCAGATGGCCAGGACGCGCGCCTTCTGCTCGCGGGCGTGGCGCAGCGCCATGAGGGTGTCCATGGTCTCGCCGGACTGCGAGATCACCACGACGAGCGTGGACCGGTCGAGCACCGGGTCGCGGTAGCGGAACTCGCTGGCCAGCTCGACCTCGCAGGGGATGCGGGTCCAGTGCTCGATGGCGTACTTCGCGACGAGGCCGGAGTGGTACGCCGTACCGCAGGCCACGATGAAGATCTTGTCGACGTCGCGCAGGTCCTGGTCGGTGAGGCGGACCTCGTCCAGCATGATCTCGCCGGTCTCGCTGAGGCGGCCGCGCAGCGTGTCGGCCACCGCCTGCGGCTGCTCGGCGATCTCCTTGAGCATGAACCAGTCGTAGCCGCCCTTCTCGGCGGCGGCGGCGTCCCAGTCGACGTGGTAGTCCTTGCCCTGCGCGGGCTGCCCGTCGAACGTGGTGACCACGATCTCGTCGGCGGTGATCCGGACAACCTGGTCCTGGCCGAGCTCGACCGCGTCGCGGGTGTGCTCGATGAACGCGGACACGTCGCTGGCCAGGTAGTTCTCGCCCTGCCCGCGGCCCACGACGAGGGGCGAGTTGCGCCGCGCGCCGACCACGACGCCGGGGGTGTCGGCGTCGATCGCGAGCAGCGTGAACGCGCCCTCCAGGCGCCGGCACACCCGGCGCATGGCCTCCGCGAGCACCTCGCCCTTGTCGTCGCTCGGGTGAGTACGCAGGGCGGCGAGCTCGGCGGCGAGCAGATGGGCGGCGACCTCCGTGTCGGTGTCGCTGCCGAACTCGATGCCGGCCGCCTCCAGCTCGGCCCGCAGGCGACCGAAGTTTTCGATGATGCCGTTGTGGATGACGGCAACCCGGCCGTCGACCGAGTGGTGCGGGTGCGCGTTGCGGTCCGTCGGCCCGCCGTGGGTGGCCCACCGGGTGTGCCCGATGCCGCTCGTGCCGGCGCTCATGGCGGCGCCGCCGTCGGGACTGCCGGCCAGAGCCTTCTCCAGGTTGGCGAGCTTGCCCGCCCGCTTGCGGACGAGTAGTTCGCCGCCGTCGACGATGGCCACGCCCGCCGAGTCATAACCCCGGTACTCCAGCCGACGGAGACCGTCGAGCACGATCCCCAGCGCCGGTCGGGCGCCCACGAAACCCACGATGCCGCACATGCCTCAGGAGCCTACCCATCTTCGCTCAAAGTCGCTGCGCGCAAACCCGACTTTCGCGCACGCCTGTTGAGTGAAACGGCCCACGGCAGGCCTGGACAAGGAAAGTGTCGGATTTATTTCACAGCAGGTTAAGTCCTATTGATCCTTTTCTAGCCTTTGCGTGGCTATCCGGGCTTGCGACACTGTGCGGTAGGGGCGCGCACCGCGCCAGAACCACGAAGATGCGGCGCCGCGACGGGCCGCACTTGGGGGCACTGGAGACCATGACGTACCCGCAGAAACCCGCGGATCGGCCGGACCGCCAGCAGCCTTCGTCACCCGTGCCACCCCAACAGCGGCCGGCTGCCGACGAACCCGCCTTCCTCAGCGACGAGGACTCCCTGTCCTACCGTCCGCCACCGCCGTACCCCCCGACCAGCGAGCTGCCGGTGTTCAAGCCGGTCGCGATCCCGCCGCCCACCCGCCGGCCCCCCGCCGCCGGGAACCGCAACGGCGTGCTCGTCGGTATCATCATCGGCCTCGTCGTGCTCGGCTGTGTCGGGCTTGGCATCGCCGGGATCTTCCTGCTCAGCGCCGGTGGCCGCTAGATTCGCACTGTGATCAGAACCGGCACCACCCCCCGCACCGAACCGCTGGTCGCGCGGATGCGCGAATTCGGCACCACCGTCTTTGCCGAGATGTCCGCGCTTGCCGTGCGTACCGGCGCGGTCAACCTCGGCCAGGGCTTCCCCGACACCGACGGGCCGCCCGAGATGCTCGACGCGGCCGTGCGGGCCCTGCGCGACGGACACAACCAGTACCCGCCCGGGCTCGGCATCCCCGAACTGCGGGCCGCCATCGCCGCGCACCAACGCCGGTTCTGGGGCCTCGACTACGACCCCGACGAGCAGGTCCTCGTCACCGCCGGGGCGACCGAGGCCATCGCCGCCGCGATCCTGGCGCTCTGCGAGCCCGGCGACGAGGTCGTCTGCTTCGAGCCGTACTACGACTCGTACGCGGCCTGCATCGCGTTGGCGGGGGCCGTGCGCCGGCCGGTGACGCTGCGACCCGGCCCCGACGGCCGGTACGCCTTCGACCCCGACGACCTGCGGGCGGCATTCGGGCCACGCACCAGGCTCGTGCTGTTCAACTCGCCGCACAACCCCACCGGCAAGGTCTTCGACCGCGACGAGCTCACCCTGATCGCGTCGCTGTGCCAGGAGTACGACGTGCCCGTCGTCACCGACGAGGTCTACGAGCACCTCGTCTTCTCCGACGCGGCCGCCCCGCACATCCCGCTGGCCACGCTGCCCGACATGCAATCCCGGACGCTGCGCATCTCGTCGGCCGGCAAAACCTTCTCGTGTACGGGCTGGAAGGTCGGCTGGGTCAGCGGCCCGGCGCCGCTGGTGTCGGCGGTCACCCGGGTCAAGCAGTTCCTCACGTACGTCAACGCCGGGCCGCTGCAACCCGCCGTCGCGGTGGCCCTCGGGCTTGGCGACGAGTACTACGCCGGGTTCACCGCCAGCCTGCAGGCCCAGCGCGACCTGCTCGCCGCCGGGCTGGCCGACGCGGGGTTCGCGGTCCAGCGCAGCGAGGGCACGTACTTCATCACGGTGGACATCACCTCCGTCGGCGGCCGCGACGGCATCGAGTTCTGCCGCGCGCTGCCCGCCGCGGCCGGCGTGGTCGCGGTACCCACCCAGGTCTTCTACGACGACAAGGACGCGGGCCGCCACCTGGTGCGCTTCGCCTTCTGCAAGCGCCCCGAGGTCCTCACGGAGGCAGCCACCCGCCTCCGCAAAGCCGACTTCCCCCGCTAGCGCCGCCCCCGTCTCGGGCGCGCGAGTAACCCCCCGGAATCCCGCCCAAGATCCGGCACCCGAGTGACCTTACGTACCGAACCCCGCTCGGGGTTCGGTGCGCGAGTGGCCTTGCGTAACGAATCCCGCTCGGGGTTCGGTGCGCGAGTGGCCTTGCGTACCGAATGCCGCGGGGCGGGGCGGGGCGGGAGGGTGCGGGGCTTGCGGGCGGCGGGTTAGGCGGGGCTTGCGGTGCGGACCTCGGTGGCGATCTTTTCCGCTACCTGCTCGGCCTCCGCGAGGGTCGGGGCCTCCACCATGACGCGGACCAGGGGTTCGGTGCCGGAGGGGCGCAGGAGGATGCGGCCCGTGTCGCCGAGGGTCGCCTCGGCTGCGGCGACGGCGGCCAGCACAGCGGGAGCGGAGGCGCCCGCCGTACGGTCCGCGACGCGGACGTTGACCAGCACCTGGGGCAGCTTGGTGATCGCCGAGGCGAGGTCGGCGAGCGACCGGCCGGTCGCCGCGACACGGGCCATCAGGTGCAGCGCGGTGAGGATGCCGTCGCCGGTGGTCGCGTACGCCGGCATGACCACGTGACCGGACTGCTCGCCGCCCAGGGCGTACCCGCCGGCGCGCAGCGCCTCCAGCACGTACCGGTCTCCGACCGCCGTCTCGATGAGCCGCAGCCCTTCGCGCTTGAGCGCGAGCCGCAGGCCGAGGTTGCTCATCACGGTGGCGACCACCGTGTCGTCGGTGAGGGTGCCGGCCTCGCGCATGCCGAGGGCGAGGATGGCGAGGATCTCGTCGCCGTCGACCACGGCGCCGGCGGCGTCGACGGCCAGGACCCGGTCGGCGTCGCCGTCGTGGGCCACGCCGAGGTCGGCGCCGTGCTCCAGGACGGCCGCCTGCAGGTCGCCCAGGTGGGTGGAGCCGCACTCGTCGTTGATGTTGAGGCCGTCGGGGTCGGCGTGGATCTCGATGACCTCGGCGCCGGCCTCCCGGTAGACCTCGGGGGCGACGTCGGAGGCGGCGCCGTTGGCGCAGTCCACGACGACCTTCAGCCCGGTCAACGGGTGCGGTGCGGTGGCCACGAGGTGCTTGACGTAGTGGTCGCGGCCGTCGATGAGGTCGTGGACCCGCCCGATGCGCAGGCCGGTCGGCCGCTGCCGCCCGCCCGGGTTGTCGATCGCGGCCTCGATCTCGCGCTCCACGCTGTCGGGCAGCTTGTGCCCGCCGGCCGCGAAGAGCTTGATGCCGTTGTCGGGCATGGGGTTGTGCGAGGCGGACAGGACGACACCGAAGTCGGCCTTCGCCTCGGCGGTGAGGAACGCGACGCCCGGCGTGGGCAGCACGCCGACCCGGATGACGGTGGCTCCCGCGCTGGTCAGCCCGGCCACGACGGCAGCCTCGAGCATCTCGCCGCTGGCTCGCGGGTCGCGGCCGACGACCACGACGGCCGGATGGGACCGGTCCTGCTCGGCGAGGATCTGCGCGGCCGCGCGGGCCACGGACAGGGCCAGTTCGGGGCTGAGGTCGGCGTTGGCGACGCCACGGATGCCGTCGGTGCCGAAGAGTCGTCGGGCTGCCATGCGGGACACGCCTCCACAGAGAAACGTGGGGGGGGGGGGACCGCCGCCGGGGGGGGGGGGGCCGGGGGGGGG
>JAEZGP010000333.1 GCA_023437285.1 Actinomycetes bacterium
GTGCGCGACCGGGCCGCGCAGCGCCGCGGCGACGTCGCCGGCGTCCTGCGCGGCCCGCACGGTGGCGAACGCCTCGCCCACCGCGTCGAGGTACGCGCTCACGTGCTCGTCGCGGTGGGCGAACGAAGGATAGAACGACCCGCCCGCGAGGATGCCGCGGTCGAGCATGAGCTGGGTGAACAGCGTGATGCTGGGCTGTGGCTGCACGGCGAAGCGCAGGTGGCTCAGCGGCGCGATGCCGTGGATGGCCACCTGCACGCCGGCCGCGTCCGCCGCGTCGCGCCAGCCGGCCTGCACCGCCGACCCGATCGACACGAGGTGCCGGCCCACCTCGCGGTCGCGGTGCTTGCGCAGCGTGGCCAGGGCCGCCGTCGGGCCGAGCCGCTCGGTCCAGTACGTACTGCTGACGAACGAGCGCTGGGCGTACTCCATGACCGGGCCACGGCCGACGACGGCGGCCATCGGGTAGCCGTTGCCCAGCGCCTTGGCGAACACCGCGATGTCGGGGTCCACGCCGAGGCGCAGGTGCGCCCCGCCCGTCGTGACACGCAGTCCCGAGGTCACCTCGTCAAAGATCAACACCGCGCCGGTACGCCGGGCGAGGGCGGCGACCCCGGACAGGAAGCCCGGTTCGGGGTCGTGCTCGCGCACGGGCTCCATGACGATCGCCGCGAGGTCGCCGTGCCCGGCACTGATCGCCTCCAGTTCGTCGAGCCGGTTGTAGCGGAACGGCAGCGCCGTGCCGGCGAGGGCGGCGGGCACGCCGGTCGGGTCCAGGCCGGGCAGCAGGTGCCCGTCGAGGCGGTCGCCGCCGCCCAGGTTCGCGGCCAGATACCAGTCGTGCCAACCGTGGTAGCCGCAGAAGGCGACCGTGGTGCGGCCGGTCGCGGCGCGGGCCAGGCGGACCGCGATGGTCAACGCCTCGCCACCACTGCGCGCGTAGCGCACCATGTCGGCCCACGGGTGCAGCTCGCAGAGCAGGTCGGCCAGCTCGTACTCCTCAACGCAGTTGAGCGTCGACATCGAGCCCGCGGCGATGGCGCCCCGCACCGCGTCGTCCACGTCGTCGTCGGCGAAGCCGAGCACGCAGGTGCCGATGCCGCTGGTGCTCATGTCGAGGAACCGGCGGCCGGCCAGGTCCCAGGTGTGCGCGCCCTTGGCCCGCGAGTAGTGCCGGGGCCACTGTCCCGGGGCGAACTGCTCGGGCCGCTTCGACAGCAGCTGCGCCCCGCCGGGGATGCGCGCGAGGAGCCGGCGCTCGCGTTCCACGTCGTCTGTCATGGCGACACGGTACGACCACTTTCCATCAAGCGAAAGGCCTGTTTCAGTCTTGGCGATATGGCGCTGCGTCCACATTGGCCTCATACTCTTCACTCGGATATGTCGGATCGCACCAGCACCGGACGGGAATGTCGATGAAGGCCAACGGCGACTCGGCGGCTGCCTACCCGATCCGCGCGGTCGAGCGGGTCTGCGACATCCTCGACGTGCTGCAGCGCTCCCGCGACGGCGCGTCGCTGTCGGACGTGGCCGAGGTGACCTCGTTGCCCAAGAGTTCCGCGTACCGCTACCTGAGCGCGCTGGAGGCGCGCCGCTACGTCGAGCGCGACTCGGTCAACAACGTCTACCGGCTCGGACTGGCTTTCCGGCCGCAGAACACGCGCCAGATCGAGGCCGTCGTCGCGCACGCGAAGCCGCACCTGGAGCGCCTGCGCGACAAGCTCGGCGAGACCACCAACATGGGGCTGCTCGACGGCAGCCAGATCGTGCACACGGTCGTCGTGGAAAGCAAGGAGATGCTGCGCCTGGCAGCCCGGGTCGGCGATCGCGGCAGCGTGCACGCCACGGCGCTGGGCAAGGCCATCGCCGCCGAGCTGCCCGAGGACCGGGTGCGCGCCATCCTCGCCGCGCACGAGATGGAGCGCTTCACCAGCCGGACCATCACCTCGGCCGACCGGTTCATCGCCGAACTCAAGCAGGTCCGCCGGGACGGCTACGGGGTGGACGACTGCGAGAACCAGCCCGACGGCCGCTGCGTCGCGGTCGCCCTGCAGGGCATCCCCTTCCCGTGTGGGATCAGCGTGAGCGCGCCGGCCGGCCGGCTGCCCACGGAGAAGGTCGACGCGGTAGCCAAGCAGCTGCGCCGGGTCGCGATGCAGCTGGTGCGCGACTACCACACCACCGTCTGACCAACCCCACACCGCCACCCGCCGGGCCGCCGACCTGCCGCGTCCGCGGCCGAGGCCGTGCGCCGTGCGGCGGATCCGCGTGCCGCACAGGGCTTCGGCCACGCCGCGGCTGTTGACCGACCCGGGACCCGGCAGCTACCGTCGACAGCGTTTCGTCTGATGGTTTTTGCTCTTCACTAGATAAAACGAGCTACCTTAAGCGGTAAGGGGGACGTCGAGTGACATCGACAGCATCCTGGGCCAAATCGGCGCTCCTGGCCGACCGGGCCCGCGTCACCATCCCCGGCGGGGTGAACTCCAACATCCGCCTGGCCGCGCCGCCCGTCTTCTTCGAGCGTGCCCGCGGCGCCAGGATGCTCGACGTCGACGGCAACGACTACGTCGACTACCTGCTCGGCCAGGGGCCCAATTTCCTGGGGCACGCCACCGAGGCGGTCACCGAGGCCGTCACCGCGGCGGTCGGACGCGGCATGGTCTATGGCGCGCAGAGCCCGCTGGAGGTCGAGGCCGCCGAGCGCATCGTCGCCGCCCTCGGCTGGGCCGAGATGGTGCGCCTGAGCATGACCGGCACCGAGGCCGTCCAGGCCGCGCTGCGGCTGGCCCGCGCGGCCACCGGGCGGCAGCGGTTCGTCCGCTTCGAGGGCCACTACCACGGCTGGCTGGACAACGTCCTCGTCGCCAACGGTGGCGGCGCGCCGGGCAGCCTCGGGCAGGTCGCCAGCCACCTCACCGACTCCGTCCTGGTGCCCTGGAACGACGCCGACGCCCTGGCCGAGGCGATGACCACGCACGGCGACACCCTCGCGGCAGTGATCATGGAACCCGTAATGATCAATACGGGGTCGATGGAGCCCGCCGACGGGTACCTGGCCCGGGTGCGCCAGCTGTGCGACGAGCACGGCGTCGTCCTCATCTTCGACGAAGTGATCACCGGCTTCCGCGTCGCGCCGGGCGGCGCGGCACAGCGCTACGGCGTCACACCCGACCTCGCCACGTACGGCAAGGCGATGGCGGGCGGCTGGCCGGTCGCCGCGCTCGCCGGCCGCGCGGAGCTGATGTCGCGCTTCGGTACGGGCGAGGTCAACCACTCCGGCACGTTCAACGGCTCGGTCATGGCGGCCGCCGCCGTCATCGCCACCCTCGACATCCTCGCCGCCGACCCGCCGTACGAGCGGATCAGCGCGCACGGCACCGCCCTCAAGGCCGGCCTGGCCGACCTCAGCGAACGGCATGGCGTGCCGCTGCGCACCCAGGGCCTGCCGATGGCGTTCCACGCGTCGTTCGGCTCCCCCGACCCGGTGCGCGACTACCGCGGCCTACAGAGCCTCGACCTGGCCAGCTACAGCCAGTTCGCGGCGCTGCTGGCCGGCTACGGTGTCTGGGTGGCGCGGCGCGGTATCTGGTATGTGTCGGCAGCTCACGGCGAACGCGAACTCACCGACACCCTGGAGCGCGTCGACCGCGCGCTGTCCGACCCGGCGGTGCGCGCGGCCGTACCGGCGCTGAGCGCGGCGTGAGGGCCGCCCGATGACACACCGCGTCGGCGTCCTCGGGCTGTGGCACGAGACCAACACGTACGCCAGCCACCAGGCCACGCTCGCCGACTTCGCCGACTTCGAGCTGCTGTCGGGCGCCGCGGTGCTGGAGGCCAACCAGGGCACGGGGTCGGTCATCGGCGGCTTCGCCGACGCGACCGGCTACGACCTCGTGCCGGTCTTCTCCGCCGGCGCGTGGCCGTGCGGCCCGGCCGACGCCGAGACGATGTCGGCCCTGCTCGAACGCGCCGACGCGGCGCTGCGCGCGGCCGGCCCGCTCGACGCCGTCCTGGTCAACCTGCACGGCGCCATGGTCGCCGACGGGCACGCCGACGCCGAGGTCGCGGTGCTCGACGTCGTGCGCGACGCGGCCGGCCCGGTGCCGGTCGCCGCCGTGCTCGATCTGCACGCCAACCCCTCCCCCGAACTCGTCGCGGGCACCGACGTACTGATCAGCTACGACACGTACCCGCACGTCGACATGCGCGAGCGCGGCGCGGAGGCCGCCGGCCTGCTCGGCGAGATCCTGCGCGGCCGGCGGCTGCGCACCGCCGTCGGCAAGCTGCCGCTGCTGGTGTGCCCGCTGGCCCAGGCCACCGACGCCGAGCCGATGCGCGCGCTGCAGGAGCGGGCCACCCGGCGCGGCCGCGCGGCCGGGCTCGCCCGGGTCTGCATCCCGGCCGGGTTCGCCTACAGCGACGTCACCCGCGCCGGCGTCAGCGTCCTGGCCATCCACGACGCGGGGCAGGAGGCCGCAGCCCGCGACGTCATCGCCGAGACCCTCGACGACATCACAGCCCACGCGGAGGCGTTCATGGTCGCCCGTGACGACGCCGCCACGGCGGTCGCCCGCGCGCTGGCCTCCCCGGCGCGGCCCGTCGTGCTCGCCGACATCGCCGACAACATCGGCGGCGGCAGCCCCGGCGACGGCACGACCCTGCTCGCCGAACTCCTGGCGCAGGGCGCCCGGGACGCCGTCGTCACCAT
>JAEZGP010000412.1 GCA_023437285.1 Actinomycetes bacterium
GGCCTCGACCGCGCCGGTCTCGCCGGGCTGCGCCGGGCCGAGCTGGCCTTCGTCGGGCAGAGCGCGGCGCTGGTGCGGACGCTGTCGGTCGCGGAGAACCTCGCCTTCGCCCGCGAGGTGCGCGGCGCCGGGCCGGGACACGCCGACTCCTGGATCGGCGAGCTGGGCCTGACGGCGCTGCGGGACCGGCCGGTGAGCGTCCTGTCGGGCGGCGAGCGCCAGCGGGTGGCGGTGGCCCGGGCGTTGTGCGTACGGCCGACCGTCGCCGTTCTCGACGAGCCGACCTCCCGCCAGGACGAGGCGAACGCGGAGCGGGTGGTCGCCGCCCTGCGCGCGGCGGCCGGCGCGGGTACGGCCGTGGTAGTCGCCACGCACGATCCGGTGCTCGTCGAGGCGGCCCACCAGACTCTGACCCTCGCCTGACACCTCCCGCCGCCGCGCTGCGACGCCGCTGACGCCAGCCGCGGGTGCGTGGTTCGGAACTTTCGGCGCCAGCTCCACCGATGCGTCCCCATGCGACCCCCGGACGGGCCGGTTGAACTGCGTAACAAGCCGATCCGTACACTCGAAAGTTTTCGATCCCCGGATCAGCGCTTTTGTTCGGGAGTCGAAGCCATACGCCGCCATGGGCGGGGTTGACGGCCGTGTATGTGTCGCCGTAGAGTTCCGAGAGCATTACCGAAATGTTTCGATGAACTTTCGGGCGTGCCGTCGTCCCCGACCCGCGATGCCGTGGCCCGGACAAGGTCGCGCGCCGTGGGGCAGCCGAAGTCGGAAGGGCACTAGATGAAGCTCCGACGGTTCACCGTCGTCGCGGTGACTGCCGCGGCGGTGGCCGCCACCCTCAACGTCGTGCCGGCCTCGGCCGGGCACAACACCAAGCCGGCCGACCAGAGCCTGCGGGCCCTGGCCGCGCGGCACAACCTCTACATCGGCACCGCCGTCGACTCCGCCGCGCTGAACGACCCCGCCGACCCGCAGTACCGCCAGCTGGTCGCCAAGGAGTTCAACACGGTCACGGCCGAGAACGTCATGAAGTGGGAGAGCCTGGAGCCCACCCGCGGCCAGTACAACTGGGCTCCCGCCGACGAGCTGATCGAGTTCGCGCGCAAGAACAAGCAGCTGGTGCGCGGCCACGTGCTCGTCTGGAACAACCAGCTGCCGGCCTGGCTGACCGAGGGCGTCGCCGACGGCTCGATCAGCAAGACCGAGCTGCGACAGATCCTGCAAAACCACATCACCACCGTGGTCAAGCACTTCAAGGGCAAGATCTGGCAGTGGGACGTGGTGAACGAGGCGGCCAGCGACCCGTGGGACAGCCCGTCCACCATCCACTACAAGGGTTTCTGGGCGCAGAACCTCGGCGAGGGCTACGTCGCCGACGCGTTCCGGTGGGCCCGCGCGGCCGACCCGAAGGCGCTGCTGTTCTACAACGACTACAACCTTGAGGCCTTCGGCGACCGTGGGCCGTCGGACAAGGTGCAGTTCGTCTACAACATGGTCAAGAACCTCAAGGCCGCCGGCGTGCCGATCGACGGCGTGGGCAGCCAGGGTCACCTGGGCACGCAGTACGGCAACTACGACGTCTTCCAGGTGTCGGACACGCTCAAGGCCTTCACCGACCTGGGCCTGGCGACCGCGTTCACCGAGGTCGACGTGCGCAGCCACACGGCGAACATCGCCGACTCGAACGAGCTGAACCCTCGCCTGCAGGCCTCGGCCTACAACCACGGCGTACTGCTGCAGGCGTGCCTGTCGAACCCGAAGTGCCTGTCGTTCACGCTGTGGGGCGTCTCGGACCACCACTCGTGGGTGCCGACCTGGTTCGACGACCCGCCGGAGGGCCTGGCCACCGTCTACGACGAGAACTACCAGCCCAAGAAGGCGTACTTCGAGCTCAAGGGCGACCTGCTCTTCTCGGGTCCGCCGTACGTCCTGCCGCGCGTGACGCAGAAGCCGAACAAGGGCAGGTAGTAAGACCCCGTAACGGGTGGGTCGCCGGGCCAGCGCGACCCACCCGTTACGGCTGTCCGGAGCGCAGCGTCAGCAGCGTGATCTCGCTCGGCGCGAAGATCCGGAACGGCGGACCCCAGAACCCGGTGCCCCGGCTCGTGTAGAGCTGGGTGCGCGCGCCGTGCCGGGACAGCCCCTGCAACACCGGCTGATCGGTGCGCACCAGGAAGTGGAACGGCCAGATCTGCCCGCCGTGCGTGTGCCCGGACAGTTGCAGGTCCACCCCGTGCGCCACCGCACCCGGGATCTGGCGCGGCTGGTGGGCGAGCAGCAGCACCGGCAGGTCCGGGTCGGCGCCGGCGAGGGCGGCCGCGTGGTCGCTGCCGTGGCCCGACAGTCCGGAACCCGCCGCCGTCCGGTCGTCCACGCCCGCGACGACGAGGCGCGAACCGTCGCGCTCCACCACGAGGTGCCGGTTGTGCAGGGCCGTCCAGCCCAGGTCACGCATGCGGTCGAGCCAGCCCTGCGCCTCGCCGAAGTACTCATGGTTGCCGGTCACGTAGGCGCGGGCCAGCCGCGCGCGTACCGAACCCAGCGGCTCGGACTGAGCGTGGCGCTGCTCGGGCGTACCGTCGGCGATGTCGCCCGTGTGGCACACCAGGTCGGCGTCGAGCTCGTTGACCCGCTCCACCACCCGCGCCGACCAGCGCGTCCGGTCGATCGGCCCGTAATGGGTGTCGGTCAGCAGCACGACCCGCAGGCCGTCGAGGCCGGGGCCCAGCCGGGGCAGCCACACGTCGACGCGGCGTACGCGCGGTACGCGCATTGCCTGCGCGTACCCCCAACAGAGCAGCACCGCGGCGATCAGGGTGACCACCGCCGCGACGACGCGCGAGCGCGCCGGATCGGGCACGCCCGCCACGAGCAGGCCGAGCCCCAGCAGGTTGCCCAGGATCGACCACGCGAACAGCACCCACACGACGCCGAGCAGCGTGTCGCCGGCCACGGCCGCCGCGTCCGACCGGCGCGGGCCGTGCCCGCGCACCATCAGCAGCGGCAGCGC
>JAEZGP010000463.1 GCA_023437285.1 Actinomycetes bacterium
GGTCCCCGCGCCACGTCAGCGCCTGCCTACGAGCAGGGAGAGGCTGCCGCTGCGCCGCCGCTCACCGCTCTGCAGGACCCGGCCGGTCGGCGTGGTGACCTCCTCGACGCAGTCCCGCTTGCAGGACAGCTCCGTGCAGTCGCCGGTGAACCCGGCGTCCCGGGCGGCCTGGATCAGGTCCATGTCGCGCATCGGGCCCCAGAACGGCTCGTTGTTGTTCCACGTGTCCCAGTCGATGAGGAACTGCACCAGCGGGTCGAGGCCCACGTAGCCCGGGAAGTCCGCGTGGACCATCATGCCGCCGGGGGCGAGCAGCCGGTGGCACTCGCGCAGGATGGCCCGCACGCCGTCCGGCGGCACCTCGTGCAGCAGGATGTGCGAGACGACCAGGTCGAAGTGCCCCGAGGGGAACGACGTGGCCTCCGCGTTCTGCTGCGAGAAGTGCACCTTGCGGCCCATCGACTCGGCGCGGGCGTGGCCGTACCGCAGCAGGGCCGCGCCGACGTCGACCCCGTACACCTCGGCGTCGGGGTAGGCGTCCGCGTACGGAATCGTGGAGTTACCCACCCCGCAGCCCAGTTCCAGGATCCGCTTGGGGCGGAAGTCCGGGTGGTCCTTGCGGAGGAAGTTGTTCACCACCGACTGGCCGTAGTCGTCGTTGAGCGCACCCATCTGACCCATCGCGTACACGTAGACGCCACGGTCGTAGAGCGCGCCGGCGGTGAGGTCGTCCGGCGCGTACTCGCCCCGGTAGCCGCCCGGCATCGCGTGGATGTCGATGCCGTAGAAGTACCAGGGCAGCTCGAAGTCCGGGTCCAGCGTGAGCGAACCGAGGCCCCGCTCGGCCCGCTTCGCGCGGGCCTTCAGGTCGTCGAGCTGGCGGGCGATGCTGTCCGCCACGACGTTCCACAGCAGGTCCTGGCTCGCCCGCCGCACCGAGCTCCACAGCTGGTAGTACGGCTCGGGCTCCATCGCCTTGCGCACGGCCTCCCGCTCACGCGGCGGGACACCCATCTCGCGCTGGTACTTCGGCGCGACGCGATGCGAGTACAGCTCCCGGACCCCGGGGGTGACCTCGTTGGCGATGTGCGACTTGAGCGCCCGCACGAAGTTCTCCCGCGCGAGTTCGTCGTGGTTCTCCGTCGGCAACAGGCCGTGCTGCTGCTGTTGCTTCACTTTTCCTCCCCAACCTGCGCGAAGGCCCGGCGGATGACCTCCCGGTACGAGTCCGGGGTCTCCTCCCGCACGATCTCCTCGCGCCACTCGTAGAAGACCCGCAGCACCCGGGCGACGAACGCCGCCGCCTCCTCGTCGCGGGCCTCCGCGTCCTGGCCGGAGGCCGTGAAGCCGTCGACCGCCCCGCGCTCCAGCACGCGCCGGTCGGCGAGCAGGTGCTCCAGGGTCATCACGCGCTCGCGCAGGACCCACACCTCAGACGAGAGGGTGACCAGGGTCGAGACGACCGCCTCCATGCCCGGATCGGCGAAGAACTGGGGCCGGGCCCCCTTCGCCTTCTTGGGCAGCAGCTGCCCGGGCAGCGGTTGCGCCTGCTCGGGACTGCCGACGCCCGGCCCGCCGTAGGCACCGAGCGCCTTGAGGGTCTCGTTAGCGACCGTCGAGGCGTCCGCGCCAGGGTTGGCCGAGGAGACCGCGGCGGCGATGGCCCGGATGGTCCGTTCCGCCTCCTCCGCGGCGGCGCAGCCGCACGAGCAGCTGTCGGCCTCGCCGCAGCCGCCCGGCTCGCCGCCGGAGCCGACCGCGGCCTGCGGCCCGGCCGGTTCCGGCGGTACGTCCTGTCCTGCCCTGCGGATATCGATGCCCAGCCCGCGGGCGATGTCCTCCGCGTGCGGCGAGATCAGGTCACGCGGCCCGAGCAGGATCTGGCGCGGCTCCGGCGAACGGGCGACGTCCTCGATATCGACAGCGGTCCACACCCGACTCATGTATTACTCCCCTCGATGAGTACGGACGCCGCGACTAGCCCTTGGACCCGCCCCGGCTGGTTCCGGTCGGCAGGATGACCTCGACCTCGTTGTGCGGGCGCGGGATGACGTGCACGGAGACGACCTCACCGATGCGCGAGGCGCTGGCGGCGCCGGCGTCCGTGGCGGCCTTGACGGCGCCGACGTCACCGCGCACGACGACGGTGACGAGCCCGCCGCCGACGTACTCCGTGCCGACCAGGACGACGGTGGCGGCCTTGACCATCGCGTCGGCGGCCTCGACCGCCGCGACGAGGCCACGGGTCTCGATCATTCCGAGCGCGGACATTTGAAGGTCAGCCATGACAGTTCTCCTCCGAGTGTTCGTTGACGGGCGGGTGCCCGTCGTTGTCCAGGACCTGGCAGGCCTGGCAGTGGGTGGGCCTCATCGCGCGGCCACCTGCCGGGCGATGCGGTGCACGAGCGTCTCCAGCGCGGAGTGCGCGCGTGTGTCCGGTCGCGGCTGCGGCCCGCCGGGCCGGTAGCCGCCTGGTTGTTCGGCCGAAGGCCGGGTCGCCGTCGGGGCGGGGGCCGCCGCGGCCGCCGGCTGGGGCCGTAC
>JAEZGP010000488.1 GCA_023437285.1 Actinomycetes bacterium
CACCTGCGCTCCACCGTGATCGGCGACGCGTGCGCGCGGCTGCTGAGCTGGTTGGGCCACGACGTGATCCGGGTCAACCACCTCGGCGACTGGGGCACCCCGTTCGGGATGCTCATCGAGCACCTGCTCGACCTCGGCGAGGACGCGGCCGCGCACGAGCTGTCCGTGGGCGACCTCGACGGCTTCTACCAGGGCGCCAGGGCAAAGTTCGACGCTGACCCGGCGTTCGCCGAACGGTCCCGGCAGCGGGTGGTGTCGCTACAGTCCGGCGACCCGGCCACGCTGCGGCTGTGGCGGCTGCTGGTGGCCCAGAGCGCGGCCCACTTCGGAGCCCTCTACGACACGCTGGGCACCCAGCTCACCGACGCCGATTTCGTCGGCGAGAGCTTCTACGACCCGATGCTCGCCCCGATGATGTCCGAACTGGACGCCGCCGGCCTGCTGCGCGACAGCGACGGTGCCAAGGTCGTCTTCCCGAACGGGATCACCGGTCGCGACGGCGAGCCGCTGCCGATCATCGTGCGCAAGCGCGACGGCGGCTTCGGCTACGGCGCCACCGACCTCGCCGCGCTGCGGTACCGCACCCGGCAGCTCGCGGCCACCCGGCTGCTCTACGTGGTCGGCTCCCCGCAGCAGCGGCACTTCGAGCTGGTCTTCCAGGCCGCCCGGGACGCCGGCTGGCTCGCGCCGCCCGCCCGGGCCGAGCACATCGGCTTCGGGCAGGTGCTCGGCGCGGACGGTCGCAAGCTCGCCTCCCGTGAGGGCGGCGCGGTCAAGCTCGCGGAGCTGCTGTCCGAGGCTGTCGAGCGGGCCGCGACCATCGTCGCCGAGAAGAACCCATCCCTGGGTACGGCGCACCGCGCGGTGATCGCGCACGCGGTCGGCATCGGGGCGGTCAAGTACGCCGACCTGTCCAGCGACCGGGTCAAGGACTACGTGTTCGCCTGGGACCGGATGCTCGCCACCACGGGCGACACGGCCGCGTACCTGCAGTACACGTACGCCCGGATCAGGTCGATCTTCCGCCGGGGCGGCGTGTCACCGGACGCCGACGCGACCATCGTGGTGGTCGATCCCGCCGAGCACGCCCTGGCGCTGGAGCTGCTGGCGTTTTCGGCGGTCGTCGACGAGGTCGCCGGGACGCTGCGGTTCCACACGCTGACCGGCTACCTGCAAGGGCTCGCGGGCGCGTTCACCGCGTTCTACGACCGGTGTCCGGTGCTGCGGGCGGACGGCGGGACGCGGGCCAGCCGGCTCGCCCTGTGCGACCTGACCGCCCGGGTCCTCGCCCAGGGTCTTGACCTGCTGGGCATCTCGACCCCCGAACGGATGTGAAGCGGCGGCGGCCCTCGATGCGCGTCGGGGGCCGCCGCCCGGTCCCTACTCCGCGCGCAGGGCCGTGGCTACCCGGGTACGGGCCGCCCAGCCGGCGGGCAGCAGCGCCCCGACCACCGCGAGCGCGATCCCGGCGCAGCCCAGCAGCACCAGCTGCGGCAGGCCGTACACGTCGATGACGGAGGCGGGCAGCGGCGTGCCCGCACCCTCCCCCATGAGCGGCACGATCCAGTGGTGCAGCCGCACCCCGAGGGGTACGGCCACCACGCCGGCGACCAGCCCCAGGCCGACCATCGAGGTGATCACCATGGTCCGGGTCTGGCGTGGCGTCATGCCCAGCGCCTTGAGCACGCCGATCTCCTGGGTGCGCTCGCGGGTGGTGAGCACGACCGTGTTGAGCACGCCCAGCGCCGCCACCGCGCACAGCAGCAGGGTCAGCGTGGCGATCAGCGTCTCCAGGATGATGAACGCCTCCGCGTCGTAGTCGCTGCTGCGATCCTCGACATAAACTCCGGACTCCTCGCCGAACTGCTTACCCAGCGCGGCCGCGTACCCGGCCGCGTCCGTGCCGGGGGCCAGCCCGATCTCGATGACGACGTGCAGCGGTTCCTTGAGCAGCGTGGCGTCACCGATGACGATGAGGTTGCCGGTGCCCGCGAGTACCTCGCCGACGATCGTGGCCACCTGACCGCTGTCGAACGTCAGCCGGTCGCCGACCTGACGGCCCGTGTGGTTCAGGAAGTACGACGAGACGACGACCTCACCGGGGTTGGCGTACCAGCGCCCGGAGACGATGGGGTACCCGACCCAACTGGCGTCCCCGACGTACCCGGAGATCTCCAGCTCCTGCGCGATGCCGGCGGCGCGCGCCTGGCCCTCGTGGAGGATCGCCGCGTGGGCGGTGCCGGACGCCGCCCGCACCACGGCCAGCACGACGGCCGGGTCGACCTTCGCGGTCGGCGCGGTCCCCGGCCCTCCGGCCGGCGCTGCGGTAGCCGGCGCTCCGGCGGCCGGGGCTGCGGGCGGTGCTCCGGGAGGCGGCGGCTCGGGGGACGTCTGCCCGGGCGGCTCCTCCATGAACAGCCCGGCGGTGACCTGGACGGCGTCCCGGCGGCTGAACGCGGCGTCCACCCGCAGCACGGAGGCGGCCAGGCCCACCGCGAAGACCAGCGTCACCGCGCCCAGCAGGAACGCGACCACCGTGCCGGCCGCCCGCGACGGC
>JAEZGP010000556.1 GCA_023437285.1 Actinomycetes bacterium
GCGGCGCTGGCGCGCCGGCAGGTTATCCGGGCGGTGCCCATGCCGGCGGCCTGACCCGTAGACGGCGCCTACTGCGGCTGCTCGACGCCTGACCCGCGGGTCTGTCGCGGCACCGGGGCCAGCAGGCGTTCGATTACCACGGCCACGCCGTCGTCCGCGTTCGCCGGCGCGCGCGCAGGTACCTCGGCGAGTACGGACGGGTGGGCGTTGGCCATCGCCATTCCCGTACCGGCCCAGCGGAGCATGCCGAGGTCGTTGGGCATGTCGCCGAACGCGATCACCTCGTGCGCCGCGATGCCCCGCTCGGCGCACCAGGCGGCCAGGGCGGCGGCCTTGCTCACCCCGGCGGCACTGATCTCCAGCAGGCCGGCGCCGCCGGAATGCGTGCATTCGACCACGTCGCCGACGACCGCGCGGACCGCGGCCATCAGCTCGTCCGCGCCGTGCTCGCCGGACCAGACCATGAGTTTGACCAGCGGATCGGCCTGCGTCCACAACAGCTCCCGCGTCGGTACCTCGCGCAGGTCGCCGACGGCGTCGAAGTGCCGCAGCCCGAACGCGGGCTCGCACACCAACCCGGCGCCGGTCTCCACCGCCAGGCCAAGCGCCCCGCCCAGGGTTTCCACCAGGTCGGCAACCGTACGGGCGGTGTCGATCGGGATGGTGGTGGCCGCGACGATGCGCCGGTTGGCGATGTCGTAGTGGACCGCCCCGTTCGCGCAGATCGCCGTCACCGGCACGCCGAGGCGCTCACCCAGGAAGTCGACGTAGCGGGGCGGGCGGGCCGTCACGACGACGACGTCGACTCCCCTGTGGACCGCCGAGCGCAGGGCTGCCGCCGTCCGCTGGGACAGTTCGCCGCCCGGCCGCAGCAGCGTGCCGTCGAGGTCGGTCGCGATGAGTCGCGGCAACCCCGGCCCGGCGCTCACGCAGTCACAGCCGCACGCCCAGTAGCGCGTCGACCAGGGCCGCGCAGGTGGCCGGCGCCGCGGGGTCGTCGCCTTCGCCCGCGAGGGTCGCCTCGGCCCACTCGTCGATCAGGGTCAGGGCCCGGGGGGTGTCGAGGTCGTCGCCGAGCGCCGCGCGTACGCCGGAAAGCAACGCCTCGCCCGACGGCCCGGACCGCGCCGCGGCGGCCGAGCGCCACGAGGCTAGGCGCTGCTGTGCGGTCTTGAGGGTGTCGTCGGTCCACTGGCGATCGTCGCGGTAGTGCTGGGCGAGCAGCGCGACGCGGATGGCCATGGGGTCGACGCCGTCGCCGCGCAGGCGGGAGACGAACACGAGGTTGCCGCGCGACTTCGACATCTTCTCGCCGTTGAGGCCGATCATGCCGGCGTGCACGTAGTGGCGGGCGAACGGCGCCTGGCCGGTGAGCACCTCGCTGTGCGCCGCCGAACACTCGTGGTGCGGGAAGATCAGGTCGTTGCCGCCGCCCTGCACGTCGACGGTGGCGCCGAGGTGATCCAGGGCGATGACGGCGCACTCGATGTGCCAGCCTGGGCGGCCGGGGCCGAGCGGTCCGCCGTCCCAGGCCGGCTCGCCGTCGCGGGCGCCGCGCCACAGCAGTGGGTCGAGCGGGTCGCGCTTGCCCGCGCGGTCGGGGTCGCCGCCGCGCTCGGCGGACAGGCGCAGCATGGTGTCGCGGTCGTAGTGCGACTCGTACCCGAAGCGCGGCGCGGCCGCCAGGTCGAAGTAGACGTCGCCGGTGCCGTCGTCGAGGCGGTATGCCACCCCGTCGTCGACCAGCCCGGCCACCCGCGTCACGATCGCCGGGATCGACTCGACCGCGCCGACGTAGGCGGCCGGCGGCAGGATGCGCAGCGCCTCCATGTCTTCGCGGAACAGGGCGGTCTCGCGCATGCCGAGCACGATCCAGTCCTCGCCGTCGCGGGTGGCGCGCTCCAGCAGCGGGTCGTCGATGTCGGTGACGTTCTGGACGTAGCGCACGTCGAGGCCGGCGTCGCGCCACAGCCGGTTGATCAGGTCAAACGTGATCATCGTGGCGGCGTGACCGAGGTGGGTGGCGTCGTAGGGGGTGATGCCGCACACGTACATGGTCGCGGTGGCGTCGGGCCGCGTGGCGTGCACGCCCTGCCGGGCGGTGTCGTACAGCCGGGGAGGGCCGGCGGGGGCGCCGGGCAGGCGGGGCACGGAGGGGGCGGTCCAGGACTTCATGGTCGCCAGCCTAGCCAGAGATCGCTCACAGCGGCGGCCACGGCACCGCCGGCCAGTGCTCCGGCGGCTCGGGAAACACGCCCGTGCCCAGCAGCCGCGTGACCCGGCTCACGGTCGCCTCGACCTCCGCGCGGGTCAGCACCGCGGCGAGGTTCGCCCCCAACGGTCCATCAAGATCATGTCGTACTGCCGAGAGCACCGCGCGGGCCTCCGCCGGCAACGGCCGGCCCACGAACCCCCACAGCACCGTGCGCAGCTTCTCCTCGGCGTGGAAGCACAACCCGTGGTCGACGCCGTGCAGGTGCCCGCCGCCCGTGTGCAGCACATGCCCGCCCTTGCGGTCGGCATTGTTGACCACCGCGTCGAACAGGGCCAGCCGGGCCAGGCCCGCGTCGTCGGCGTGGGCCAGCACGTACACCTGCTCCTCGCGCTCGCCGACCTCGGCGATGGGCAACCAGTCGGCGGGCAGGTCCGCCTCGGCCACGACCCCCACCAGCGGCGGCACGTCGTCGGGCTCGTCCACCCAGATCTGGCACGCACCCGGCCCGTACGGGCCGTCGCGCAGCACCGTCGGCGGCACCAGGTCCCACCCGGTCGCCGCCGACACCAGGTAGGCGGCGACCTCCCGGCCCGCCAGCGTGCCCTCCGGGAAGTCCCACAGGGGACGCTCGCCGCGTACCGGCTTGTAGACGCACCGCACCGTCACGCCGGCCAACGTCAGGAACGCCCGCAGCGTGGTGTTGGACGCGTCGACGAGACGGCCCTCCACCATGAGGTCGCCGTGGCGCAGCATCTCCAGCGCCTGCTGGGTGGCCAGTTCCCCGCCGGCGCGCGGCGGGGTCGGCGGTACGGGTGCCCGGCCGCGGGCCTGGGCGCCGGTCTGCTCGGTGCGCAACGCCGCCTACCGCCGGTAACCGTTGTGGCGCGGGCACAGGTGCCCGCTCGGGTCCAGCGGCTGCCCGCAGAACGGGCACGGCGGCCGGCCCGCGGCGACGACCCGCTTGGCGCGGGCGATGAACGACAGGGTGGCCTGCGGGGTCAGCCGCACGCGCAGGCGGTCCAGGTCGGCCAGGTCCTCCTCGTCGGGCTCGTCCGTGTCGAGCTCGCCCACCGCGATCGCCTCGATGAGCACGGTCTGGCTCTCCCCGTCCCAGGCCAGGCCCAGCGTGCCGACCCGGAACTCCTCCTCCAGCGGCATCTCCAGCGGCTCGTTGTCGTCGGCACCGCCGGCCTCCGGGACCGGCACGCCGAAGCGACGGTGCGCCTCGGCGAGGAGCTCCTCGAGCTTCTCCGCGAGCACGGCCACTTGGACCTTCTCCAGCACGACGCTGACCAGCCGGCCGCCGCCCCGGGCCTGCAGGAAGAACGTGCGCTCCCCCGGCGAGCCCACGGTCCCGGCGACGAACCGCTCCGGCGGCTCGAACGCGTACACCTGGTGGCTCATGCCGCCACCTCCGCTGCGCTCCGGTGCCGGCATGAGCACCAGCCGAGCTGATGATTCGCTCGCGCGCGCTCGCTCATGGCATCGACCCTATCCGTCCGTGGCCCGCGCCGCGTCACCGGCGGGCCGACCCGCGCCACCGCCGACGACGGCGTCGGACTCCGCCGCCGGGCCGGGGCCGCCACCGGCCGGTGCCGCAGCGAAAACGCGCAGGTCAGAGCCGGTGTCGTTGAGCCGCAGGAGGAACGGTCGGGTGGGCGTGAAACGAACCGCCGTCACCGACGCGGGCTCCACGACGATGCGCTGGAACTGGTCGAGGTGCAACCCGAGCGCGTCCGCGACGATGGCCTTGATCACATCGCCGTGGCTGCACGCCAGCCACAGCGCCTGCGGGCCGTGCGAGGCGGTGACCTTCGCATCCCAGGCGCGTACGGCGGCCACCGCCCGCGCCGACATCGCGGCCATCGACTCGCCCCGCTCGCCGGGGAAGGTGACGGCCGCCGGGTGGTGCTGCACCACCGGCCATAGCGGGTCCTGGGCCAGCGTGGCCAGCTGGCCGCCCTCCCAGTCGCCGTAGCCCACCTCGGTCAGGCCCGCGTCCAGGCCGGGCACCGCCTCCGGCAGGGCGATCGACAGGGTCTGCACGCAGCGCGGCACCGGGCTGCTGACCACCGCCGCCAGCGGCAGGTCCCGCAGCCGCCCGCCCACGGCGGCGGCCTGGGCCCGGCCGTCGTCGTCGAGGCCGACGGGCTGCCGGCCGGCGAGGATGCCCTCAGCGTTCGCGGTGGTGCGGCCGTGCCGCAGCAACAGGACAGTCGCCACGCTCAGCAGCGTAGCGCCCGCGACCGACGTCGGATGAGCCCGCGAACCCTACGAC
>JAEZGP010000560.1 GCA_023437285.1 Actinomycetes bacterium
GGCAACGGCACCGCCGCGTAGCCGACCTCGACGAGCATGGCCACGACGTCCACATCGGACAGGCCGAGGCCGCCGCTGTCCGTCGGCAAGGTGGCGCCGGTCAGGCCCAGCCCGGCCAGCTGGTCCCACAGGCCCGACTGCGGCTTGCCGCGCCACGCCTCGCGCACCACGGCCGGCGTACATCCGGCGGCCAGCAGCTCGCGCAGCCCGTCGCGCAGGGCGACCTGATCGGGGGTCAGTCCAAACCTCATGTCACGACCTCGGCAGACCGAGCAGGCGTTCGGCGACGATGTTGCGCTGGATCTCGTTGGTTCCGGCGTAGATCGGGCCGGCGAGCGAGAACTGGAACGCCCGGGGCCACACGTCGTCCACTTCGGAGTCCGGGCCGAGCAGCTGCATGGCCGTCTCGGTGAGCGCGACGTCCAGCTCCGACCAGTGCAGCTTGTTCAGGCTGGAGGCCGCGGCCTGGGCGGTACCCTCGATCATCGAGGTGACCTGCCGCAGCGTGAACAGCTGGTAGGCCTCGGCGGCGACCCAGGAGCGGACGATGCGCTCGCGCAGCCGGGGCGTGACCGCGTCGGGCCGTTGTCCGGCCAGCTCGATGAGGCGCCGCACGGCGGCGGTGAAGCGGCCGGGCGAGCGCAGCGTGAGGCCGCGCTCGGAGCCGGTGGTGGTCATGGCGACCCGCCAGCCCTCCCCGACGCCGCCGAGGACGTCCTCGTCGGGGACGAAGACGTCGCTGAGGAAGACGTCGGCGAAACCCTCGTCGCCGTCCAGCCGCCCGAAGCCGCGCACCTGCACGCCGTCGGCGTCGAGCGGCACGAGGAAGTACGTCAGGCCGCGGTGGCGCTGGGCCTGCGGGTCGGTGCGGAACAGCCCGAACATGTGCGTACAGAACGCGCCGCGGGTGGTCCACGTCTTCTGCCCGGACAGCAGCCAGCCGCCGGCCGCGTCATCGCGGCGGGCCCGGCTGGTGATGGCGGCCAGGTCGCTGCCCGCACCCGGTTCCGACCAGCCCTGGCACCAGGTCTGCTCGGCGCGGGCCATCGCCGGCAGCAGCCGGTCGCGCTGCTCGGGCGTACCGAACGCGAACAGCGACGGGGCGAGCAGGAAGATGCCGTTCTGGGTGACCCGCTGCGGCGCGCCGGCCCGGTAGTACTCCTCCTCGAAGATCAGCCATTGCCAGACCGAGGCGTCGCGGCCGCCGTACGCGGCCGGCCAGGAGACCACCGACCAGCCGGCGTCGAAGAGGCGCCGCTCCCAGTCGAGGTGGGCGGCGAACCCGTCGCGGGTGTCCCCGGAGGGCAGCGGCGCCGCCGGTACGTTCTCGCACAGCCATTGCCGGGCCTCGTGGCGGAACGCCTCGTCGGCTTCGCTGAAGGTGAGGTCCACCGCTACCGCCCGCCCCCATCGGCGGGCCGGCCGAACGTCGAGCGCACCTCGTCGGCCACGCCGCTCAGGTTGAGTTCGAAGGTGAAGCCCTGCTCGTAGCGATAGCTGCGCCGCACGTCCCACAGGTCGATGCCGTTGAGCGACTCCTTGGCCGCCCGGATGACCCGCGGGTCCTTCGCCGCGATCTGGCCGGCAACCTCGCCGGCCGCCTCGCGCAGCCCTTCGCGGGGCACGACCCGCAGCACGGAGCCGAAGGCGTGCAACTGCGCCGCGGTCGCGGTCGCGGACGTGGACATAATCGCGCGAGCCAGGTGCTGCGGCACCAGACGCGACAGGTGGGTGGCCGCGCCGAGGGCGCCGCGGTCGACCTCCGGCAGGCCGAAGGTCGCGTCCTCACTGGCGACGATGACGTCGCAGTTGCCGACGATGCCGATGCCGCCGCCGAGGCAGAAGCCGTGCACCGCCGCGATCACCGGGACCGGGCACTCGTAGACCGCGGCGAAGGCGGCGAAGCAGCCGCGGTTGGCCCCGATCAGCGCCTCGGTGCCCTTGGCCTGGATTTCCTTGATGTCCACACCGGCGTTGAAGCCCCGCCCCTCGGCGCGCAGGACGACCGCGCGCACCTTCTCGTCGGCCCCGGCGGCCGTGACCGTCTCGGCCAGGGCATACCAGCCCGCGACCGGAAGGGCGTTGACCGGCGGATAGTCGACGACCACCTCGGCGACGCCGTGCTCGTCGACGTTGCACTGCACCGTCATCCAGGTCCTCCTACGGGTGTTGGCTGCTGACGGAGACGACTTCGCCGACCAGGTAGGACGCGTAGTCGCTCGCGAGGAACACGATCACGTTGGCCACCTCCCAGGGCTCGGCGGCGCGGCCGAACGCCTCCCGGGCGGCCAGCTCGGTGAGCAGGCCCTCGTCGGTGACCTTGGCCAGGTGGGGGTGGACCGCGATGCTCGGAGCCACCGCGTTGACGCGTACGCCGTGCGGCGCCGCCTCGACGGCCGAGCAGCGGGTCAGGGCCATCACGCCGGCCTTCGCGGCGGCGTAGTGGGCCTGCCCCCGCTGGGCCCGCCAGCCCAGGACGGAGGCGTTGTTCACGATCGCCCCGGCGCCGCGCGGGATCATGTGGCGCAGCGCCGCGCGGGTGCAGCGGAAGGTTCCGGTGAGCGACACGTCGAGGACCCGCGACCACTGTTCGTCGGTCATGTCCACGACGTCGGCGGTGCCCCCGAGGCCGGCGTTGTTCACGAGGACGTCGAGGTGGCCGAGTTCGCTGACGGCGGTCGTCACCATGGCCTGGACCTGTTCCTCGACGGTCACGTCGCACGGGATCGCCAGCGGCGCCTCGCCGTTGATCTCGGCCAGCCGCAGCGCCGCCTCGGCGAGGCGGCGCTCGTGGTGGTCGCTGATCGCGACCCGGGCGCCCTCCTCGACACACCGCTTCGCGGTGGCGAAACCAATTCCGGTACCGGCGGCGGCGGTGACGAGCACCGTGCGGCCGGCGAGCAGTCCGTGACCCGGTGGTGGGCCGGTGGGGGTGGGTGGCTCAGACACGAGCAGAGCATACCAAGCGCTTGATTGGTTGGCGAGGGGTGATCGGCTGCTAGCCGGCCACGCTGAACCGGCTGGCATCGCCGGCCAGCCGAGTGACCACGGCGCGCGCCTCCGCCATCAGGCGGTCGATCAGCTCGGCGCAGCTGGGCAGGTCGTCGATCATCCCGACGACCTGACCGGTCGCCATGACCCCCACGTCGGCACGGCCCTCGACCATGGTGGCCCGCAGCATCGCGGGCGTGTTGGCGGCGAGCATGACCTGGCCCAGGCGAAGCTCGTGCGAACGGCGCATGGCCCACCCCTCGGCGATCAGGTCGCGCCAGCTCGTCCCGGTCTCGCGCCGGAACGCCATGGCGCTGCGCGCCGAGCGGGCCAGCCGGCGCACGGAGCCGGCGCGCTCCAGCGCGTCGACCAGGTCCGAACGCAGCAACCGCTGCGGTACGCCGTCGAGCGCGGAGGTCACCACCGTGTCGGTGAGCGACGCGTCGAGATAACGCCGTTTCACGGCGTCGCTGACCGGGCTGTCGCTGGTGAGCAGGAACCGGGTCCCCATCGCGATGCCGGACGCGCCGTAGGCGAGCGCGGCGACCAGGCCGCGTCCGTCGAAGAAGCCGCCGGCCGCGATGACCGGAATGTCCACCGCGTCGACGACCTGCGGCAGCAGCAGCGTCGTCGGTACCGGGCCCGTATGGCCGCCGCCCTCGCCGCCCTGCACGATGACCGCGTCGGCCCCCCACGCCGCGACCTTCTCGGCGTGGCGGCGCGCGCCGATCGAGGGCACCACCACCAGGCCGGCGTCCTTGAGGCGCGCGATCAGCTCAGGCTTGGGCGCCAGCGCGAACGAGGCGACCTTCACGCCCTCCCCGATCAGGATCTCGACCCGGTCCTTCGCGTCGGCGGCGTCGGCCCGCAGGTTGACCCCGAAGGGCGCGTCCGTGCGCTCCCGGGTACGCCGGATCGTCGCGATGAGCTGCTCGCGGCTCAGCGTCGCCCCGGCGATGATGCCCAGCCCGCCGGCGTTCGCGGTCGCGGCCGTCAGCCGGGCACCCGAGACGTACCCCATGCCGGTCTGCACGACGGGATAGCGGACCCCGAACAGGTCGCAGACGCGGGTGCGCAGGGGGTCGGGCGGCGCGGTCGACGTCACTGCGGCACCTCGGCCGCCCGGCGACCGCGCGGGTCGATCACCGTACGGATGATCCGCAGCTCCTCGTCGGTGGGTTGCCGGGTCTGCGGCACGTCGTCGCCGACCACCAGCGCGAAGCCGGTCGCGGCGCGGACCTCGTCGACGCTCACGCCGGGATGCACCGACACCAGCCGCATCGTGCGGTCCGGCGTCGCGAAGTCGAAGACGCCGAGGTTGCTCACCACCCGGCGCAGCTCGTGGAACCGCGCCACCACCGGGGAACGGGCCGCGCGGTCGTAGCCGACGCCGCTGACCATGTCGACGGTCTCGACGAAGGCGCGCGGGGTGTGCTTGGGCACCCAGTAGCTGCACGGGTGGCTGACCGTGTTGCCGGGGGCGCCCCGTACGCCGAGCAGCTGCACCTTCGGGCGCCGGAAGTCGCCGCCGATGGCCGAAATGTTGATGTTGCCGTACCGGTCTATCTGGCTCGGCACCATCATGGCGTGCCGACGGCCGGCATAGGCGAGGTCGAAGATCGCCCGGAAGGGGATCCATCCTTCGAATGCCCGCGGCTTCTCGTCGACCGCCCACGTGCCGGCGACCAGCATTGCCTCGCCGTCGGAGAGCAGCAGGTCGGGCGAGAACGTGGCCCGGGCCAGCCGCGCGCCGATGGTCGGCACGATCCCCGTGGGGCTGGCCAGGATCTCGCCGTCACCCCACCAGGCCTCGGCACACGCGACGACGCACACCTCCGCGCGGGTCGCGGCAGCCGTGTGCTGCTGCGTCGTCACGCCATCACCGCCTTCTGGTAGGTCTGCTCGTCCACGTCGAGGTAGCGCTGACGGAACTGCGCCCAACTGTCCGGGTCGCCGGCCGCCGCGACGTAGCGCCGCTGGAACTCCTCGTCGCGCTCGTACTGCGGCGCACAGGAGGTGAAATGCGCTCCGTTCGGCGCGTGCACGACGCCGCGTACCATCCACCGCTGGATCCGTACGGTCTGCACCGACTCGGCCGTGAGCTCCGCGGTCGGCACGATCTGCTCGCAGGAAACGTAGGCGCGCTGCGCCGCCGCGCAGAACAGGTCGTCGAAGTAGAGGTCGGGTCCCCGGAACTCGGCGTTGCCGTGCTGGTCGGCGCGGTTGAGGTGCACCAGCGCCGCGTCGAGCGGCAGGGCGGGCATCGCCACGAGATCCTCGCCGTCGTCGTACGGGGACCGCACCAGCCGCAGCCCTTCGTTGACCCGCATGACGTCGGAGCCCAGGCCCACGCGCGTGGGCAGGAACGGCAGCCGGCACGCCGCGGCGTACAGGCCCCACTGCAGCATGCCCTCGTCGTACTCGGTGACCTCGATCGCGCCGGCCTGCCGGGCGGCCCGGAAGTGCGGCTCGAGCGGGATCGAGTCCAGGGACACGAACCCGTAGACCAAATGCTTGACCTTGCCGGCCGCGAGGAGGACCCCGACGTCCGGCCCGCCGTAGGTGACGACGGTCAGGTCGCGCAGGTCGGACCGCGCGATGGCCCGGACCAGTGACATCGGCTTGCGCCGCGACCCCCAGCCTCCGATGCCGATCGTCATGCCGGAGCGCAGCTCGGCCACGACAGCATCGATAGACATGCGTTTGTCAGGCATGAATACCTCGGATCTCGTGTTCGGACCGACCCACCGGCGGCCGCAGGCGTCCGGGAACCGCCCTGGGCCGTACGATGGGGGCAGATATCGCGTGGAGTGGGCACCTCGAAGGAGGAAGATCGCCGTGGCTGCGTCTCAGGGCCGTCGGGGGGAGATCCTGTCCCGTGCCGCCGCGCTCTTCGCCCGCAAGGGCGTCGCGAGCACCACCGTCCGCGAGATCGCGGATGAGGTCGGCATCCTGTCGGGCAGTCTTTACCATCACTTCGAGTCCAAGGAGGCGATGGTCGACGAGATCATCTCCTCGTACGTCGACGATCTGCGTACCCGCTACAAGGCCGTACTGGCCGGCAACGGCGACGCGCGCAGTCGGTTGCGCGACCTCGTGCGGGCGTCGCTGGAGACGGCCGCCGCCCACCCCCACGCGACCGAGATCTACCAGAACGACGCCAACTACCTCAGCGGACTGCCCCGGTTCAGTTACCTGAAGAACGTCTCCCGCGAGGTTCAGACCGCCTGGCTGAGTGTCATCGACGAGGGCGTCGCCGACGGTACGTTCCGGTCGGACATCGAAACCAAGATCGTCTATCGGCTCATGCGCGACGCGACGTGGTTGTCGGTGCGCTGGTTCAAGCCGACCGCGAAGTACCCCCTCGATCAGCTCATCGACGACTACTCGTCGGTCTTCGTGGACGGCCTGGCGCCCCGCGGCCGCCGCTGACCCCGTCACGACAGCCGCTCGACGATCATGGCCATCCCCTGGCCGCCGGCCGCGCACATCGTCTCCAGCCCGATCTGCTTGTCGCGGAAGCGCAGACCGTTGATCAGCGTGGTCGCCAGGCGGGCCCCGGTCTGCCCGAAGGGATGGCCGACCGCGATCGCTCCGCCATGGACATTCACCCGGTCGGGGTCGATGCCGAGCTGACGCACGCTCGGGATCACCTGGGCGGCGAACGCCTCGTTGATCTCGACGAGATCGAGATCCGCCACCGTCATGCCGGCCAGGTCGAGCGCGCGCCGGGTCGCCTCCACCGGCCCGAGACCCATGATCTCCGGACTCAGCGCCGACACCCCCGTGGCGACGATGCGCGCCAGTGGCGTGATGCCCAGCTCGGCGGCGCGCGTCGCGCTCATGACGACGACCGCCGCCGCACCGTCGTTGAGCGGGCAGCAGTTCGCGGCGGTGACCGTGCCGTTGGGCCGGAAGACCGGCTTGAGCTCGGCGACCTTCTCCAGCTTGACCCCGGGCCGCGGGCCGTCGTCGGCCGCCACGACCCGACCGTCCGGCAGGGTGACCGGCGTGATGTCGGTCTGCCAGAACCCGTCACGGATCGCCTGCTCGGCCAGGTTCTGGCTGCGCACCCCGAACTCGTCCTGCTCGGCTCGGCTGATCCCGCAGAGTTCGGCGACGTTCTCGGCGGTCTCGCCCATGGCGATGTAGAGGTCGGGCAGCAGCTGGTCGGCGCGCGGGTCGGTCCAGGGGCCCTCCTGCCCGCCGGCCCGCCGCGCGGTGCGCTGCCGCGCCGCCGCGTAGCGCTCATGGTGCGTACCGGGGTGCCCGTCGGACTTGCCCGCCGCGTAGCGCGAGACGCTCTCCGCACCGACGCACAGGTAGGTGTGGCCCTCGCGGGCCCGGATGGCGTGCATCGCCATCCGGATCGCCTGCAGCGACGAGGCGCAGTACCGGTTCACGGTGGTGCCCGGCGTCGCGTCCAGGCCGAGGCCCACGGCGACGACCCGGCCGAGGTTGTAGCCCTGTTCGCCGGCGGGTTGGGCACACCCGAGCAGTACGTCCTCGAGGGTCGTGGGGTCCAACTGCGGCACCTGGGCCAGCGCGGCGGAGGCCATCGCCAGCGCGAGGTCATCGGCACGCATGTCGATGAGAGATCCCTTGTACGCGCGGCCGATGGGCGATCGGGCCGCCGCAACGATCACCGCCTCCGGCGTGGATCCGGGTCGCTTAGCCATGCGAGCACGATACCCGAACAAGCGCTTGGTTCGCATCCCCGCGTGGGCCGATCGCGCACCAGATCACAGCGTCACCCCGTGACGGGTTCCCTCGAGCACGGCGTGCGTCAACCGGCGTGGCGCCAACGCGTCACCGACGAGATAGACCGGCACCCGCGCGTCGAGCCGGCCGGACAGCTCCCCGGCGAGGCCGTCCACGGCCTGCCGGCCCATGGCGGTCACGACCGTGGTGGCCGCGATCTCCCCCGTCGCCCCGGAGAACAGGTGCTGCGTGCTCACCGTGCCGTCGCGCCACCCGGTGACCCGCAGCATCGGCAGGATTTGCAGGTCGTGGCGGAACAGGCGCCCCAGCATCCCGTTGAGGGTCGTCGCGCCGACATCCGGGCCGATCGAGCGGTGCTCGGTCAGCAGCACGATCGGGCGTCCCCAGGCGCGCAGGGCGTCGGTCACGAGCAGCGGCTCCAGGTGCGGTTCGGCGCCGCCGATCACCACCACGGGGCCGTCGGT
>JAEZGP010000589.1 GCA_023437285.1 Actinomycetes bacterium
CGCCCGGCCCGGTCCACGGCGCTTTTCACCCCCGCGACCGCGACCCGCACCCGCGATCCGCACCCGCGATCCGCACCCGTGACCTGCACCCGCACCCGCGACCGCGACCGCGACCCGCACCCGTGACCTGCACCCGCGAACCGCACCCGTGACCTGCGCTCCACCGAGCCCTGCGGCCCGCTGTGCCCACCGCGCCGGAACCCTTGCCTGACGCGCCTCCCCCACCGCCATTTGCGCACAAACGGCGAGCCGCTGCGGCCCTCATATGCGCATAAATGGTCGCCCACGCGCTCCGTCCTCGCCATACGCGCACAAAAGGCGACTCCACGCGCCTCCCCCACCGCCATATGTGCACAAACGGCGACGCGGCGCACCTTTCCCAGCGCCGTATGTGCACAAATGGCAACGCGGCGCGCCTCCCAAACCGCCGTATGTGCACATACGGCAACGCGGCGCCCTCCCACACCGCCGTATGTGCACAAACGGCGAGTCGCCGTGCCTTGTCGCCGTCATATGTGCATATATGGCCGCTCCCGCGCTCCGTCCTCGCCGTATGCGAACAAACGGCGACTCCACGCACCTCCGCCACCGCCGTATGCGCACAAACGGCGACTCCACGCACCTCCGCCACCGCCCTATGCGCACAAACGGCGACCCCACGCACCTCCCCCACCGCCCTATGCGCACAAACGGCGCCCCCACGCACCTCCCCCACCGCCGTATGTGCGCAAATGGCGACTCGGCGCACCGCTACCCCCGCCCTCTGGACAGCACACCGCACCGCGCAACCGCCCCGGGCCACCCCGACACGCACGCCGCTAGTGTGGATACGAGATCAGCGGGCGTTGCTGAAGCGGCCGCGATTGAGCCGGGCTCGCGCCATGCGGAGCTGCTCAACCGCGCTGCGTCGAGGGTGTTCGACGTTGACGGCGGGTACCGGCGCCGAGCGGGCGCCGCCCAGCCGTTGAGCCGGCGCGGCGGGTGGAGCGGACCGCGCGGCCACGAGCGGTACGGGGCTGTCGACGGGCATAGGCCAGGCGCCGACGGCACGTCGGGGGCCGGCCACCGGCGGTTGCCCTGGTGAGCGCGCCTCGGCGGGTACGGACGCGACGCCGCGTGCCACCCGACCACCCGCGACGCGGCCGCGATAGACGCCGTCGTTGTGGGCCAGCTCGCCGACCGGGTCCTGGCTGTCGCGCGCGCCGGCGTTGCTGTAGCCGGCGCCGTAGCCGGAACGCTGTCCGGCGAGGTCACCCACGCTCCGCGGCCGGGGGTCGGCGGGAGAACGGCTGGTGAGCGCCGCCGCGAGGTCGGCACGAAGCGTGGGGTAGGCGTCGATGAGCTTGACGACGCCGGCGACGAGGACGGGCAGGCTGAGCCCGAGCCACCAGGGCGTCAGTTCGGACAGCGCGAGCAGTACGCCGAGCAGGAGGGTGCCTTCGAGGAGCCCGAACCGGGCCAGCGGCCCCGGGTTGAGGCGCCGCAGTCGCAGCATGCGGACGTACAGCGGCTGCCGGGGGGTCACCGGTCACTCCCGGCGCGGGCGGCGGCGACGGCGATGACGGCCCGTTCGAGGGCGTACCCCCGGTCGTCGGCGCCGCCTTTGACGGCGGCGTTGCAGTCGGCGGCGGCGCGCATGGCGTTGACGAGGCCGTCGGCTGTCCAACCGCGCGCCTGCCGTTGCGCGCGCTCCACCTTCCAGGGCGGCATGCCGAGCGTACTGGCCAGCTGGTACGCGTTGCCCCGCCCCGCACCGGCGACGCGGGCGACGGTACGGATGCCGTCGGCGAGCGCGTCGGCAATGGGTACGGGGTCGACGCCGACGTGTAACGCCCAGCGCAGTGCCTCGAGCGCGCCGCCGAGGTCGCCGACCATGGTCGCGTCGGCGACAGTGAAGCCGCTGACCTCGGCCCGGCCCTTGTAGTACCGGGCGATGGTGGCGCTGTCGACCCGTCCGCCGGTGTCGGCGACGAGTTGGGCGCACGCGGCGGCGATGTCGCGCAGGTCGTTGCCCACAGCGGTGAGCAGGGCCTCGGCGGCGGCCTCGGGGCAGGTGCCGCCGAGGCGGCGCACTTCGGCGCGGATGAAGTCGATCCGTTCGCGGTGCTTGGTGAGCTTGGCGGCGGTGGTGACGTCGGCGCCCGCGGCGCGCATGCCGTCGGCGAGGGCTTTGCCTTTCGCGCCGCCCGCGTGGCTCAACACCAGCGTGATCTCGGGGTCGGGTGCTCCCGTGTAGGCGAGCAGCGCGGCCGCGAGGTCCTTCTTGGCGTCCTGGGCCGCCTGGATGACCACGACCCGGCGGCCCCCGAACAGCGACGGGCTCACCAGGTTGTCGAACTCGGCCGGGCTGGTCTCGGCGGCCCGGTGGTCGGAGACGACGGTGTCCGGGTCGGCGGCCCGCGCCGCGGCGATCACCTCGTTCACCGCCCGTTCCGCCAGGAACTCCTCGTCGCCGACGACGAGGTGGAGTACGCCAGGGGTACCGCGGGTCACGTCGCCATCCTCGCACGTCCACCGGCCAATGCCCGGCACCCGAACCATGATCAGTGGTGGTCTGACCGGTCGACGGGCCGGCCGCGCCGGATGACCGACCGCTGATGGCGGACGGCCGGGTCACCACGCCGATCCCCCCGTCGACCGCCACGACCGCGAGGTGCCCGTCCACGTCGGTACGCAGGACCCGGGTGCCCGCGCGCTCCAGCCTGGCGAGCAGCTCCTGGTTCGGGTGGCCGTACCGGTTGCCGGCCCCCGCACTCACCAGTGCTACCCGAGGCGCGACCAGGTCGAGCAGCGCGTGCTCCTGTTCGGCGGAGCCGTGGTGGGCGACCTTGAGGACGTCGGCGCGCAGCTGCGCGGCCCCGCCGGCGAGCAGGTCGTGCTGCTCATCGACCTCGGCATCGCCGGTGAGCAGGACGCGGATCCCGGCCACGTCGGCGCGCAGGACGAGCGAGTTGTTGTTGGGGTCGGAGTTGGTGCCGGCAAGCGGCCGCACCGGGCCGAGGACGGTGAGGGTCAGTCCGGGCCACGACCACCGCGATCCCACGCCGGGCCGGTGCACGGGTACGCCCGGCAGCGCGTGGCGCACGGCCGCGACCCGGTCGGCCGGCTCGGCCAGGGCCGGCGCGGCCACGGCCACGACGTCGCGTCCCCGGGCGACGCCGGACACCCCGTCGACGTGATCAGCGTGGTAGTGGCTGAGTACGAGCAACTCCACCCGGTCGATCCGCAGCCCGCGCAGGCAGGCGTCCACCAGCGACGGTTGGGGTCCGGCGTCCACCACCACGGCGCTGTGCGGCCCGACCGGCAGGACCAGCGCGTCGCCCTGGCCGACGTCGCAGGCGACCACGAGGGCCCGGGGCGGCGGCCATCCGGCGGCGAAGACCCGTACGGGCAGCCCGCCGACGACCGCGCCGACCGCCACGACCAGGGCGATCCGCCGGGGGACCCGCCACGCCATCGCCACCAGCAGGGCCAGCGTCACGGCGGCGAGCAGCAACCCGCCCCGCACCCCGTCCGGCCAGGGCAGGTTGCCCGACGGCACGTCGGCGCCCTGGTGGGCGATCGCGACCAGCCAGCGGGCGGGCCAGCTGGCCAGCCAGGCAAGGAATTGCGCCGCGTCGGGCCAGATGGGCGAGATGCCGGCGGCGAGCACGCCGAGCACCGTGGCCGGCGCGACGGCCGGTACGGCCAGCATGTTGGCGGGTACGGCTACCGCGCTGACGGTGCCGGAC
>JAEZGP010000671.1 GCA_023437285.1 Actinomycetes bacterium
GACCTGCCCCCACCCGCCCGCCAGTCGTTTCGCCGCTGGTGGCGCACCCGGAGCCCGCGATGACGGCCCGCGACGACATCCTCGCCCGCCTCGGCGCGGTGCGCGCCGTCCCGCCGGCACCCCGTGGGTACGCGGTGGCGCTGCCCGACGACGTGGACCTCGTGGCGCTGTTCGCGCGGCGGGCGGCGGAATACCGGGCGGCCGTCGTCGTCACCGACCCCGCCGGGCTGCCCGCCGAGATCGCGCGGCTGGCCGCCGGGCTGCGGCTGGCCGTGCCGGCCGACCTCGACGATGCGTGGGTGGCCGGGCTGGACGTGGTCCGCGACGACCCGCCGCTGAGCACGTCCGACCTGGACGGCGTTGACGGGGTGCTGACCGGCGCGGCGGTCGCGGTCGCGCTCACCGGCACCGTGATCCTCGACGCCGGGGCGGCGCAGGGTCCGCGGGCGTTGACGCTGCTGCCCGACCGGCACCTGTGCGTGGTCCGCGCCGACCAGATCGTCGGTACCGTCGCCGAGGCGCTGCGCCGGCTCGACCCGCGCCGGCCGCAAACCTGGATCAGCGGGCCGTCGGCCACCAGCGACATCGAACTCGACCGCGTCGAGGGGGTGCACGGTCCCCGCAACCTGACGCTGCTGGTCGTCGGGCCTGACCGCGCCTGACTTCGCGGGTCAGCGGGGCGGCGGGGCGGTACTGGCGCGCACGGTCAGCGTCGTCGCCAGCTCCAGGCCGACCTGCGGCGTACGCTCCCCTCGCCCGAGGGCGAGCGCCAACTCGGTCGCCGCGACGGCCATCTCGGTCAACGGCTGGCGCACCGTCGTGAGTCCCGGCTCGACCAGCTCCGCGACCGGCAGGTCGTCGAAGCCCACGACGCTGAGATCCCCGGGGATCGACAACCCCGCCGCCCGGGCGGCCTGGTAGACGCCGAGGGCCTGCAGGTCGTTGCACGTGAAGATCGCGGTGGGCCGGTCGGGGCGGGCCAGCAGGTCGGCGGCCGCCGCCGCGCCGGCCTCGCGGGTCAGCTCCGCGCGCACCACGAGAGCCGGGTCGACCGGCACGCCGGCGTCCTCCAGTGCGGAGCGGTAGCCGTCCCACCGGGCCCGCCCGCACAGTAACCCTTCCGGGCCGGCGATCATCGCGATCCGGCGGTGGCCGAGCTCGACGAGGTGCCGGGTCGCCGAACGGCCGCCGCTCCAGTTGGTGGCGCCGACGAACGGCACGTCGTCGGGCAGTTCGGTCGGCGGGTCGAACACCACGAACGGGATGCCCTTGGCGCGCAGCCGCCCGCGCTCCTCCGCTGACATGTGCGCGGCGGTCACCACGCACGCCGGGCGGCGGGTGAGCGCGCCGTCGAGCCAGTACCGGATCGCGTTGCGGTGCGGGCCGAACTCGGTGAGGACCACGCCGAGCCGGTGGGCCCGGGCGACCTGCTCCACACCACGGATGATCTCCACGCCCCACATGTGCTTGAGGTCGTCGAAGACCAGCTCCATCAGGTTGCTGCTCGGCGACGGCGGCCTGCGGTAGCCGTACTGGCTGACGAGGGCCTCGACGCGGGCCCGCGTGTCGGCGGCCACTCCAGAACGTCCATTGAGGACCTTGGAGACTGTCGGTACGGACACCCCGGCGGACTCGGCGATGTAGGCGATAGTCACCGGCCCACCCGGCTCCTGCTGCGCCACAGGCGCCTCCCCCTCGTCCGGCGTCACCTCAGTGATGATCGCCCGCGACCGATGCGTAGTCGAGCCCAGGTGTACGCCCGGAAAGTTTCTGGATACCGTCCCGATAGTTTCTCTGCGCGGACAGTAGTAATCACATCCTCGGACGTCAATGCCCGCGCCTGGTGACGTCAACGCGGCACCAGAGCGTACGCGCGCACCGGAAACGTGCCGAAGTCGCGGACCGGGACGGGCACCGCGTGCAGCCGGGCACCGTGCACCGGCAGCGCCGAGAGGTTCGTCAGGTGCTCCAGGACCGGCACGCCCGCGCCGAGCAGGATCGAGTGCGCCGGCCGCCGCCCGTCGTCGACCGAGTCGATGTTCACGCTGTCGATCCCGACCAGCGCGGCACCGGCGTCGACCAGGTGCCGGGCGCCGTCCCCGGTCAGGTACGGCGCTTGCACCCCGTACGCGTCGGTGCGCCAGTGCCGGTCCCACCCCGTGTGCAACAGCACCGCCCGGCCCGCCACGTCGTAGGGTGCCAAGGCTTGCGCGGTGATCGCCGGCTCGGCCGATCCGGTCAGCCGCACCACCACGACGGGCAGGTCGGCGAGCGACTCCAGCGGCAGGCCGGCCAGGTCGACCCCGCCCTCATACCGGTGAAACGGACTGTCCACATAGGTGCCCGTATTGCCCACCATCGAGATCCGATCGATGGCGAACTCGGTGCCGTCGGCGTAGTGGCGCCGCGAGTCGGCCCGCGACAGGTGCGGCAGGAGCTGTGGTCCGGGGAGTCCGGGGTACGTCGTCATGCCGGCCTCCACCACGTGGCTGAGGTCAACCAGGCGACGAGGCTCGCCCGCCGCGCCCCCGGCCGCCGGGCCCGCCCGGGAACCCTTGTGCGCCTGCGGGAACACCTCGATATTGGACAGCCGTACGTTGTCCACCATCAGCAGCCCGAGGTGACTCACGAACAGTCGGGTGATCTCCTCCTCGGACACGTCCGGCCCGGACACGTCCAGCCGGAATCCCTGGGCCTGGAGCCCTCCGCCGTTGAGGAACGTCACGTCCGCGTCGAACGAAACCCGGTACTCATTCATGGCGCCCATAGTGCCCCCGGTCGGGCCACGCGCGAAAAATTCGCTTCGCCGCAGCAAGGGCCACACTCCCTAAATCGTCCTAGGAAGTTGCTTCCGGACGGCCGCGCGACGGGGCCAGACCGTCCCTGATGGATCGCTCGCCATCCCCACTGCCGCAGGTCCGTAAACATGTTTGTCATAAAATATGATGAAAACCACCTTCCAACCAGGAGAAGTGGGTATACGCTGCCGTTGCCGAGCCCCTCGCCAGGCGGCAACCGCTGCGACGAGAGTGTGTTCCATGGGCCAGCACGACAACGGGCTCGCGAGCCGCGACAGCCTGCACCTGCTCCGGATCTCAGAGGGGTTCACGCCCGCGCGGGCCGTCCAGCTCGCTGCCGAGCTGGGACTCGCGGACCTGCTCGCCGACGGGCCGCGCGACGCCGGCGAACTCGCCGCCGCCACGTCATGCCATCCCGGCGCCGTCTACCGCCTGCTGCGCGCCCTCGCGGCCGAGGGGGTGTTCACCGAGACCGAACCCGGCCGCTTCGCCCTGACGGCGGTGGGCGAGCGGCTGCGCGCCGACCACCCCCAGTCCCTGCACGCCTGGGTGCGCTTCCAGGCGATGTCCAACGAGGTCTACGCCGCCGCGATGCACAGCGTGCGCACCGGCGAGCCCACCTTCCCGGTCGTCTACGGCTCACCGATCTTCCAGTACCTGGAGGACAACCCCGAGCAGGGCGCCCTGTTCAACACGGCAATGGCGCAGCACAGCCGGCTGCTGGCCACCGTCATGGCGGAGGCGTACGACTTCTCGACCACCCGCACCATCGTCGATGTCGGCGGCGGCGACGGCTCGTTCCTCAGCGGCCTGCTCGCCTCCTGGCCGGACACCAACGGCGTGGTCTACGACCTGCCGTACGTGGCCGACGCGGCGCGCAAGCAACTCGCCTCGGCCGGGCTCGGCGAACGCTGCTCCTTCGTGGGCGGCGACTTCCTGCGCGACGTGCCCGCCGGCGCCGACGCGTACGTGCTCAAGGGCGTCATCCACAACTGGCCCGACGACCACGCGGCGACGATCCTGCGCAACTGCCGGCAGGCCATGGCCGGCGACGGTCGCGTGCTGCTCATCGAGTGGCTGGTGCCGCCGGCCGACGTGCCCCATCCCAGCAAGCTGATCGACCTGTCGATGCTGCTGGTTTACGGCGGCCGCGAGCGCACCGAGCAGGAGTACCTCGCCCTGTTCGCCGACGCCGGGCTGCGGCTGTCCCGGGTCCTGGCGGCGACGCCGCTCACCGTGGTGGAGGCCGTCGCGGCCCACTGATTTCTGATCATGACGGGGAGTGCACATGGGGCAGGACGTCGACGTCCTCGTGGTGGGGGCGGGACCGGTCGGCCTGACGATGGCGATCGCCTTACGCCGCGCCGACCTACGGGTACGCGTCGTCGACCGGGCGGCGGGCACCAACCGTGAGCCGCGCGCCGACGTGCTGTTCCCCCGGGCCGGCGAGGCGCTCGCCGCGCTGGGCGTCGGCGAGCTGATCCGCACCCACGCGTACGAGATGCGCTCGGCCCGGTTCTTCTCCGACGGCCGGCCGCTGGGCCGGTGCACGGTCGGCCGGCTGTCGTCGCGGTACCCCACCGCCATGACCATCGAGCAGAACGAGATCGAGCGCCTGCTCGGCGACGAACTGGCCACGCTGGGCACCCGCGTCGAGTGGCGCACCACGGTGCTGGACGTGCGACCCGACACCGACCACGTCGGCGTGTCGATCCGCGCCGCCGACGGCGGCACCGAGGTCGTCACCGCGTCGTGGGTGGTCGGCTGCGACGGCCCGCGCAGCACCGTACGCGAGCGCCTGGGCATCGCCTACGAGGGGCGACCCCGCCGCAACATGCAGGTGGTGCAGGGCAACGTCGTGCCGACCTGGCCGCTGACCGACGAACCCGGGCACGGGTACTTCTTCCTCGCGCCGTACCGGTCGATCATCGCCTTTCCGACGCCCAGCGGCGGCTACCGGGTCTTCTGCGTGCGCGACGATCCCGAACCGGCCAGCGGCTCGGCGCCGACGCTGGAAGAGCTGCGCGACCTCGTCGCCGGCGCGTCCGGCATCGCCGAGCTCAAGCTCACGCTGACCGAGCCGGTCTGGCTGAGCCGGGCCCGGTTCGCCGACAAGATCGCCGCGTCGCTGCGCCACGGCCGGGTGCTGCTCGCCGGGGACGCGGCCCACTCGTGGGCGCCGATCGGCGGGCACGGCATGAACGTCGGCATCCTCGGCGCGCACAACCTCGCCTGGAAGCTCATCGCCGTGCACCGGGGGGAGGCCCCCGCGACGCTGCTCGACTCGTACGACGCCGAGCAGCGGCGCCTGGCCCGGCACGTGATCCGCGACATGCGGATGAACATCCTGGAGATGCTCCTGCCCCGGTGGGCACACCGGTTGCGGGCCGGCGTACTGCGGCTGAGCATCCCGTCGGAGCGGTTCCAGCGCCGCTCGGAGTGGATGATGAGCGACTTCGGGCGCCATCACCGCCACAGCCCGCTGTCGTGGCAGCGGACCCGCCGGGGTCGCCTGCGGGCCGGGGACCGGTTGCCCGACGTGCGGGTCCTGGCCGGCGCGCCGGCCCTCACGGCCGCCCAGCCGACCGGCAGCGTCGAGACCCCGGTACGCGTGCACGAGCTGCTCGGCTACGACCACTGGTCGGTGCTCGTCAACGCCGCGTACGCCGACGCCGCCACGCTCGCGGACCTGCGCGACGCCTGCGCGCAGGCGGCCGCGCCGATGCGGGTCGTGCCCTACGCCCCGGCCGGCCCGAACGAAAAACGCCCGCTGGGCCGCCCGGACGACCTCACCGTCGTACGGCCCGACGGCCACGTCGGGCTCATCGCCCGGCTCGACCGGATCGACCTGCTGCGCGACTACATCGCCACATTCCTGCGCGGCCCCGCGCGGCCGCGATCCTGAGCGATTCGAGGCAACCATGCGAACCAACGGCCCTCCCCGCTCCGCCGGCACCAACCAACAGTGGCGGGGCCGCTACCACTTCCGGGTCCACAACCACGCCACAGCGGCCGTCCACGAGCGACACGGACCGCCTCGGCCCGGGGCCACCGTCGCGATCGTCGGCGCCGGCGTGGCCGGGCTCGTCGCCGCGTACGAACTGGAACAGCTCGGCTACAACGTGGTCGTCCTGGAGGGCAGCCGCCGCTGCGGGGGCCGCATCTTCTCGTACCGGTTCGCCGGGCCGCACGCCGACTCCCCCATCGCCGAACTCGGCGCGATGCGCTTCCCCGCCCGGCACATCCACACCATGGGGTACGTGGCCCGGCTCGGCCTGTCCGAGGAGTTGCGGCCGTTCAAGAGCCTGCTCGCCGACGACAACGCCCTGCACGGCACGACGAGCGGCTACCTGCGCCTGCGCGAGGCGCCGCGTGCGCTCATGACGGAGCTGCGCGACCTGCTGCTGCCCCGCTCGTACCGGGACGCGACGCTGCTGTTCGCCGCGCAGCTGAGCCTCATCGTGGACGCGATCGCGCCGCCCACCCTGCGCGAAGGGCTGCGCCACGACCTGCACAACCGGCTGCTCGACCACGTGGAAGCCATCGACCTGCGGGCCTACCTCACCGGCCACGGCGAGTCCGGCATCGACCTGCACGGGGTCTTCGGCCGCCATCCCGAACTGCGCAGCGCATGCGGCGGCGACCTCAACACGTTCCTCGACGACATCCTGACCGAGACGAGCGCCGAGCTGCTGCGCATCCGCGGCGGCATGGCGCGCATCACCGACCGGCTGGCCCGCCGGCTGCTGCGGCCCATCCTGTACGCCCGCGAGGTCATCGGTATGACCGTGCAACCCGACGGCGTGGAACTCACCATCCGGGCCCCCGGCCGCACGCTCACCCGGCGCTGCCCGATCGTCGTGTGCACGGCGCCGTTGCCCGTCCTGCGCCGGATGCGGCTGTCCGGCCTCGACAAGGAGAAGCTCGACATCATCCACGAGGTCAAGTACGTGCCGGCCACGAAGATCGCGTTCCACTGCCGGGAGGCGTTCTGGGAGCGGGAGGGCATCAGCGGCGGGGCCTCGTTCAGCGGCGGCCGCGTCCGCCAGACGTACTACCCGACAATCGACGGCGACCGCGCGCTCGGCGCGGTGCTGCTGGCCAGCTACACCATCGGCGACGAGGCCGAGGAGTGGGGCCGGCTGTCGGCGCAGGAGCGCCACGCGGCGGTGCTGGCCGAGCTGAGCCGGATGCATCCGCAGCTGCGCGACCCGGGCATGGTGCTCAACGCGGTCAGCCTCGCGTGGGGCCGCAACAAGTGGACCGGATCGGGCTGCTCGGTGCGCTGGGGCAAGACGCTCGCCGAGCAGGAGGAGGAGCGGCTGGCGGTGGCGCGGCCCGTCGGCCCGCTGTTCTTCGCCGGCGAACACTGCTCGTCCGCGCCGGCGTGGATCGACGGCGCCATCCAGTCCGCTCTCGAGGCGGTCGGCCAGATCGTCCTGTGGGACAGCCGCGCCACCGCGAAGGTCTGCCCGTGAGCGTTTTCAGCAAACCCCGCCTGCACTTCGGAGGAACCGCGGTTACGCGGCTGCCGACCGGACCCCGCTCGGGCCTGTTCGACCTGGCGACCAACCAGGCCCTCACCGACGACGGGCCGGTCCCGCCCGACACCCCGCCGGCCGCGTACCACGACTACCTGTGGCGGCGCGGACCACGCTACGGCGTGGACGGCCGGCCCGACCCCGACGGCGTGTTCAGCGCGTCGCAGGGGTGGAACTTCGGCGGCAACGGGCACTTCTGGATCGACGCGGCCGTCGTGGCGGTCGAACTCGACGACGGCATCGACGTGACCGACCCGGCGGTGGGCCGCGCGGTCGACATGTGGGGCCACTACAACGAATACCTGGCGACGACGTTCAACCGGGCCCGCGTCTTCGACCTCGACCCGTCCTCGCACTGGACGACGACGCTCATGGTGGGCCGCTTCGGCTTCGGCCGGCTGGGTCGCTCCCAGGACACCGGCTACCTGATGCTCGGCGACGTCGCCGGCACCCATCCGCCCCGCTGGCACCACCGCGACCACCGCCGCGACGTGGGCGGGCACTGGCTGGCCCCCTATCTCGGCCGGGCGGTGCTGCACCAGTTCGCGATCGCCGGCGACGAGGGGATGATCTGGTTGCCGGAGGCGGGCGGCTCGCCGGCCACGCGGCGGCTGCGCGAGCTGGTCGGCTCCGGCGACGCCGACGGCGTGGTCGTGCAGTTCGCGCTGTCCAACATGGCCCCGCCGACGGTGCCGAACGCGCCGGACCGCCACCACCTGCGCGGCACGATCGCCCCGTGGCGGCGCGACGAGTGGCGCTCGTACCCGGC
>JAEZGP010000732.1 GCA_023437285.1 Actinomycetes bacterium
TCGATGCGCAGCGCCACCGCGCCGAGGCTGGGGCCCAGCCCGTCGTGCAGGTCGCGGCGCAGCCGCCGGCGTTCCTCCTCGCGGGCGGCGACAATCTGCTCCCGGCCGCGTTGCAGCTCGCTCGCGAGGTGACTGGCCCGGGCGGTCACGGCCGCCTGCCGGACCACGTCGGCGAGCAACCGCTCGTCGCGGGCCGACAGGGCGACCCGGAAGCCGCCGCCGGGCAGGACGAGCCGGCCCACCATCTCGCCCCGGTACGTGATCGGCAGCGTCTGGGTCTGCGGCGGGGCGGTGCCGTGCTCGGCCACCAGGCGTGCCCCGCCGATGCGGTCCACCTCCACCGCCACGTACGGCGAGCGGAACGCCTCGGCGACCGTACGCGCCACGGCGAGCAGTTGCTCGTCCGGCCCGGCGGAGAACTCCAGCTGCTCGGCCAGCCCGGTGACCACGCCGTACGGGTCGTCGCGGCGGCCCAGCGCGACCCGCCGGATCAGCCGCCACAACCGCTCGCGCAGCGGACCGTACACGGCGGTCACCGTGAGCAGGACGACGACGGTCGCGTTGCGTTCGGCGAGGTGCCTGCCGAGCACCAGTCCCAAGGTGCCGAGCACCAGCACGTCGACCACCACGACGGCCACCGCGAGCGTCGCGTAGCGCACGGTGCCGCCCAGCAGCTGGTCGATGTCGATCAGCTGAGGTCGGGCGATGCCGATCACGAGTGCGATCCCCGTCAGGGCCACGGCCACCGCGAGCCCCACCGAGGTCCACCCCCGGGGCAGGAACAGTGTGGAGAGCATGACGAGCGCGTCCACCAGCGCGGCCCAGGCGAGCCACCGCATCCGCAGCCGCGCCTGCCCGGTCGACGACCGGTACCGCCGGATCACCACGGCGAGCGGCACGATGAGGCTGACCGGCACCGCCGCGGACGCCACGGTGAGCAGCGGACCCCACACGCCCGCCGGCAGCGGCAGGGTGGTCAGGTCGAGGTTCAAAGCATGGTACGGCTCGGGCAGCGGCCCGCCCGCCTGCGCCTGGGCGGCGTCGGTGGGGGCGAACACGAGCGTGACCGGCAGCAGGGCGGTGGCCGCGAGGCTGGCCAGCGATGCGATGCGCCACCGCCCCTCGGGCAGCCGGCCGTCCGGGTAGAGCAGCAGGACCAGCGGCAACGACAACAGCAGGAGCGCACCGATCCGTTCGTAGAACCAGTGCGCCAGCGGAGCCCCGGTCAGCACCGGCTGGTGCGTTGTCGCGTACCCGAGCCAGGACGCGGCCGCGCCGTCGACGATCCAGTGCAGGCCGGTGAGGCACAGCAGCCAGGACATGGGGTGGCTGGGCAGCTGGCGCAGTAGGAGGGCACCGGGTACGACGAGCGCGAGCCCGGGAATGCCGGCCGTCCAGCCCGGGTCCGTCACGATGATCTCGCGGTGTGCGGCCGGTACGGCGGCGTCGAGCACGGCGGCGACGGTCGCGACGGCGACCCCGACGACCACCATCACGACGGCGACCACGGTCGGCCACGTCCGTGCGGGGCCGCGCGCATCGCGGACGCCGGGTGGGGGACCGGCAGCGCTGGTCGGGGTGACCGGGGGGTGGTGCATCGGATCATGGTGCCAGTGCACCTGTCCCGGTGTCCCGGGACACCGGTCCCGCGTCGCCCGGGGACAGAAAGCGGGACGGCGCGGGGGCAGCGGACCCTGCCCGCCCGGGTCGCGTCCCCCGGAGAGTCCTCGTCATCGAGGTGCGGCCCGCACCGAGGACCCCGAGAAGACGAGGAACCGCAGCCATGGCAGTCGTGACAACCCCCGCCGCCGCCCGTACCGACCTGACGACCCCGGTCGCCGGCCCAGCCGACACGAACGACGCGTTCGTCCGCCGCGCCGGCGTCACCCTCGCGGTCGGCGCGCTGATCTGGGCGGGCGGACTCGCCACCGTGGGTGCCCAGCCGGATACGAGCCTGGGTGTGACCATCAGCGACCTGATCGCCGTGCCATTCCAGCTCGGCCTGTTCGCTCTCGTGACCGCGCAGTTGCGCACCGGTGCCACCGGTCTCGGCCGGTTCGCCCGGGGGATGCTCAAGGTCGAGTTCGTGCTGCTGGCGCTCGCGACCCTGTGGAGCGTGCTGCACGGAGCCTTCCCGGCGTTTCGTGACGACGCCTGGCTGGCGGCGCTCGACCTGTTCTGGCCCCTGTCGATGCTGGGCATGTTCGTCATCGCGATCAAGCTGGTCATCGCGGGCCGCTGGCGCGGCGTGGCGCGGGGGTGGCCGCTGGTCGCGGAGAGCTGGGTGGTCGTGTCGTTCCCGGCGTTCGGCATTCTCGGCCCGGCGGTCGGGAACTACGTGGCCGCCGGTCACCTGCTGGTCGGCTACCTGGCGCTGGGCGTGATCATGGCCCTGCGTCCGCAGCTCACCCGCGCCGAGGCGTGACCCGCACCCCCACCGAACACGGTGCGCCGGGCGGCCCAAAACAGCCCGGCGCACCGGTGTGCCCGTACTAGGAGAGTCTTTCGATGATCATGGCCATGCCCTGGCCGCCGCCGACGCACATGGTCTCCAGGCCGATGGTCTTGTCGTGCCAGTCCAGGGAGTTGATGAGGGTGCCCAGGATGCGGGCGCCCGTCATGCCGAAGGGGTGGCCGACGGCGATCGCGCCGCCGTTGACGTTGAGCTTTTCCAGCGGGATGCCGAGATCCTGGTACGACGGGATGACCTGCGCCGCGAACGCCTCGTTGATCTCGACCAGGTCGACATCGTCGATCGTCATGCCGGCGCGGGCGAGGGCCTGCTTGGAGGCCTCCACGGGACCGAGGCCCATGATCTCCGGGGACAGCGCGCTGACGCCGGTCGACACGATCTTCGCGAGCGGGGTCAGCCCCAGCGAACGGGCCCGGCCGGCGCTCATCACGATGACGGCGGCGGCACCGTCGTTGAGCGGGCAGCAGTTGGCGGCCGTGATCCGCCCGTCCGGCCGGAAGACGGGCTTGAGGGCGGCCACGCCTTCCATGGTTACGCCAGCGCGGGGCCCGTCGTCGGTGGACACGACCGTCCCGTCCGGCAGCGTGACCGGGGTGATCTCGCGGGCCCAGAACCCGTCCGCGATGGCTTTCTCGGCGAGGTTCTGCGACCGTACGCCGAACTCGTCCATCTCCTCGCGGCTGATGTTGTAGAGCTGGGCGAGGTTCTCCGCGGTCTGACCCATGGCCAGGTAGACGTCGGGCAGTTCGCCGTCGTCGCGCGGGTCGTGCCAGGTCGGCGCGTCGCCGAGGGAACGGGTCGTCGACCGGGCCTGCGCGTCGGAGAACAGCGGGTTCTCCCAGCCGCCGCCCACGATCGCGGCCGCCTCGGCGGGGAGCCGGTCGGAGTTGCCCCGGGCGTACCGGGAGACGGTCTCGACGCCCGCCGAGATGAACACGTCGCCCTCGCCGGCCGCGATCGCGTGGAACGCCATCCGCGTGGTCTGCAGCGACGACGAGCAGTACCGGTTGACGGTCGCGCCGGGCAGGAAGTCGTAGCCGAGCAGGACGGACACCACCCGGGCCATGTTGAAGCCCTGCTCACCGCCCGGCAGGCCACACCCCAGATAAAGATCATCAATCGTACGGGGGTCCAGCGCGGGCACCTTGTCCAGCGCGGCGCGGACCACCGTGGCGGCGAGGTCGTCGGGGCGCAGGTCCTTCAGCGAGCCCTTGGCGGCTCGGCCGATGGGCGAGCGGGCGGTGGCGACGATGACCGCGTCGCGGTCGGAGGCGATGGGCATGGCCCCTATGTTACCGCTCGGTAGCCTCTGGTGTCATCGGGACGACGCGACATTCAGGGCCGCCGCCGCGTCCGGGAACAGGGCGTACGCGATGACCCGGTACCCGTCGGCGGACGGGTGGTAGCCGTCGTAGCACAGCATCCCGGCGTCGGCCCGGAACACCGGCCCCACCTGTTCGCCCAGGTCCACGACCCGGGCACCGGCCAGCAACGCGGCCACGGCCTGCGCGCGCGCCACCCGGCGACCGTACCAGCCCATCACGTGGCGCAGCGGCGGCGCCACGGCGCGTACCGCGCCGAGGTCCGGGCACGTGCCCACGATC
>JAEZGP010000252.1 GCA_023437285.1 Actinomycetes bacterium
GGCCCGCTGTTCGTGACCGCCTCCGGTGCGCGGCTGGACCGCCACGCCGTGTTCCGCCTGATCCGCCACCTGGCCCGCGACGCCGGGGTGCAGAGCTGGGCACGGCTGTCGCCGCACTCGCTGCGTCACGCGTTCGCCACCACGGCCCGCCAGGAGGGCGTACCGCTGGAGGACGTGCAGGACGCCATGGGTCACGCCGACCCGCGTACCACCCGCCGCTACGACCGCGACCGGCACAACCTGGACCGCGACCCGGCGTACGCGATCTGGACCGCGCGCACCCGCCGCCGCGCCTAGGCGCGGGCCCGCCGCCGGGCCTAGCCGGCCGGGCGGGGTCCCAGGTCGCCGGCGCGGTAGTGACGCCGGCACAGCACCTGGTAGTGGATGTCCCCGTCGTCGGGGGCGGTGTCGCCGATGACGACCTGTTCGCCTTCGCGGGTCAGCCGCCCGCCCACGACCCGGCCGTTGAGCTGGCCCTCCCGCCCGCACCAGCACAGCACCTCGACCTGCAGCCGGGTCACCTCGTCGGCGAGTTCGAACAGCCGCCGCGCGGCCGGGAACAGTTCGGAGCGGAAGTCGGTGGCCAGGCCGAAGGCGTACACGTCGACGTCGTGCACGTCGACGAGATCGGCGAGCTGCTCGATCTGGTCGACGGTGTAGAAGCACGCCTCGTCGCAGATGAGGTAGTCGACCCGCTGACCGTCGCCCCACTGTTCACGGACGAGGGCCCGTAGGTCGAGGTCGTCGGTGACCTCGATGGCGTCGCGGCTGAGCCCGATGCGGCTGCTGACCCGGGCGCCCATCGACCGGTCGTACCGGGTGAGCATCAGCCCGCGCCGACCCTGCCGGGCGTGGTTGTAGTCCATCTGCAGCGCGAGGGTGGACTTGCCGCAGTCCATCGGGCCGTAGAAGAACTTCAGCTGGGCACCGTCGCGCAGCCGGCGGTCACCGGCCGCCGGGCACACCGGCGACAGCGCGGACTCGTCTGGGGTCACGGACAGGCAGCTTAGAGCACCTTCGGCGGGGTGTTGCCGGCTTCCACGATGGCGCGGCGCATCGGCACGGCGGCCAGGCCGACGAACCCGATGATGAAGAACGCGATCAGCGAGATGATCGCGATCTTGTACTCGCCGGTGGCCTGGTACGTGATGCCGAACAGCAGCGGCCCCATCCAGCTCGTCCCCTTGTCGCTGATCTCGTAGAGGCCGAAGTACTCGGCCTCTTTGCCCTTCGGGATGAGCTGGCTGAACAGCGACCGGCTCAGCGCCTGGCTGCCGCCGAGCACGATGCCGAGCAGGGCGCCGAGCATCATGAACGCGCCCGCGTTGCCGACGGGCAGGAAGTACGCGACGCCGAGCACGATGGTCCACAGCACGAGGCTGCCGAGCACGGTCTTCCACGCCCCGTACGTGCGGGCGACGCGGCCCATCAGCAGCGCCCCGCCGAAGGCGAGGAACTGCACGATGAGGATGGTCTGCAACTGCACGGCCTGGTCGAGCTTGAGGTACTGGTCGGCGTAGATGCTGGCCACGCCGATGACCGTCTGGATGCCGTCGTTGTAGACGAGGAACACGAGCAGGAAGAACAGCGACAGCGGGTACGTCTTGAGTTCCTTGAGGGTGTGCCAGAGCTGCTTGAACCCGTCGGTGAGCGGGTTGCCGCGGGCGGGGCCGGCCACGGGCGGCCGGTTGCGCAGCCGGATCAGCGGGATGGTCGTGAACGCGGCCCACCACAGCCCGGCCGACACGATGCTCCACCGGGCGATCTCGCCCTTGCCGTAGGTGTCCTCCAGGGCGATGACGGCGATGAGGTTGAACAGGAGCAGCAGCCCGCCGCCGACGTAGCCCATGGCCCAGCCCAGCGACGAGACGGCGTCGCGCTTGTCGGGCGGGGCCAGCTGTGGCAGGAACGAGTTGTAGACGACGATGCTGGCGCCGAAGGCGATGTTGGCGAGCACGAACAGCAGCGTGCCGACGAGGAACCGGTCGCCGGTGAGGAACAGCAGCCCGACGGTGGCGGCCGCGCCGATGTAGGCGAACATCGCCAGCAGTTCCTTCTTGCGGCCGGACCGGTCGGCGATCGCGCCGACGACCGGCAGCACGACGACCTGCAGGATCACCGACAGCGACAGCGCGTAGGAGAACAGCGAGCCGGGGGCGATCGGAATGCCGAGGGCGGAGATCACCCGCTCGCCGCACTCCACGTCGCCGTCGGCGTTCGTGGGGCAGTTCGCCGCCGTCTGGGCGATGGAAGTCAGGTACGGCCCGAGGAACACGGAGATGACGGTCGTCGAGAAGGCGCTGTTGGCCCAGTCGTACATGTACCAGCCGACCCGCTCGCTGCGGGTGCTCGTCTGGTCCTCGGTGGCGGCGGCGGTCATGCCGGCATCCCTCTCGACGGATGAGTGGTGATCGGCATGATGCCAGCCGCATACAAGATCATGTAACCCGACAAACGCACGATGGTTTTGTTTAGCCGCCCGGCCGCCGGGTAGTCGGCGGCCATGACGGACAACGACGCGGTACTGGTGGGCGGGCCGGGCGACGGCACGACGTTCGCGGCCGAGGGCGCCGGCCTGGTCGAGCTCGAATACGAGGAGTTGGTCCACCGCTACATCCCGACCACGCAGGACCGCGAGGGCCTGGCGGTCTACACCTACGACGGTGTGGTCGATCCGAGCGGGGCGAGCGACGGCGCGGAGGACGCGCAGGACCGGATGGCCTCCCCGCTGGCCCGCGACCTGGAGGACCGCGGCTAAGCGACGGTGAGGACGAGCTTTCCGGGCGCGTTGCCCGCGGCCAGGTCACCGATCGCGGCGGGGGCCTCACTGAGCGGGTACGTGCGTCCGACGGCCGGTCGCACCGCCCCGGCCTCGATGAGCTCGCGCAGCGTGTCCAGGTCGGCGGCGCGGGTCAGTACGATCGGCGCGCTCAGCCGCTGACGCGTGAACGGGCTGATCAATCGGAGGGCCAGTGGCCGGCCGAGCAGCCCGCCGAACCACCGGTCGCCGCCCTCGCCGCCAACGAGGACGAGCCGGCCGCGTTCGGTGAGCAGCGCACGCAGCTGGGCCAGCGGCCGGTTGCCCGCGATGTCGATGATCAGGTCGTACGTGCCGGTGAGCGGTTCGCGCGTGTAGTCGATGACGGCCCGCGCGCCGAGCGACCGGACGAGGTCGACCTTGGCGGTGCTGCACACGCCGGTGACCTGGCCGCCGGCGGCGACGGCGAGTTGCGTGGCGAAGCTGCCCACCCCGCCGCCGGCGCCGATGACGAGCACCTTCTCCCCGGCGGCGACCCGGCCGACCGCCCGCAGCGCGGTCACGCCGGACACGGGTACGGCGGCCGCCTCGGTGAAGCTGAGGTTGGCGGGCTTGCGGGCGAGCTTCGCCGGGCGGGCGAGCGCGTACTGCGCGTACGTGCCGGTTGCCGCGCCGTACACCTCGTCGCCGGGCCGCAGCGCGGTCACGTTGGCGCCGACGGACTCCACGACGCCGGCGACGTCCATGCCGGGTACCCGGTGGCGGGGCCGGCGCAGGCCGATGCCGAGGCGGGCGACGAGCGGCAGCCCGGTCATGATGTGCCACACGCCGTAGTCGACGCCGGCCGCGCACACCCGGATCAGCACGTCGTCGGCGCCGGGTCGCGGGGTCTCGACCTCGTCGAGGCGCAGCACGTCTGGCGGGCCGTACTCGTCCTGGACGATCGCTTTCATGAGGGGTCTCCTTCGGTGTCGGGGTACTGGAAGACGTCGTCGAGCCCGACCCCGAAGACCCGGGCAATGCGGAACGCCATTTCCAGCGAGGGGGAGTAGCGACCCTGTTCGATCGCGATGATGGTCTGGCGGGTGACGCCGACCCGGTCGGCCAGCTCGGCCTGGGTCATCTCGTCATGCGCGAACCGCAGGGCCCGGATCGCGTTGGTGACCCGCGTCGGCTTCACCACGTCTGGAAGCCGCCCTTGCGGTACGCCGCGATCTTGGCGACGGAGCTGAGCACCGAGGACAGCACGAACGCCAGGTAGACGGCGTTGGCGATCCAGAAGTAGCGCAGCTCGGCCATGGCCATGACCATGGCGGCGAGCCCGCCCATGACGACGAACGACTGCCCGATGCGCTCACTGACCTGGTTGATCTCACGGTCGCGCTCGTCCGTACGGTCGGCGCCCTGCCCGCCCGCGATGGCCATCGCGATGTGCGCCACGATCGTGACGATGATGGCGCCGCCGATGGTCCACAGCAGGGCGCCCACGTAGGCGACCTCCGCGAGCGGCCCGTCGCCGGCCCGACGTAGCAGGGTCGCGGCGTAGATCGCGTAGGCGCCCACGGTGACCACGATCATCACCCAGGCGCGCTTCTCCTCAAAGGCCACGTCCGGCTCCTCATGTAAAACAAAGCTGACATGCCAAATGTAAAGCGGTGCCGACACCGTGTCAAAGTTTATTTACACACTCGCCTGCGGCCGACCTCGCCGCGTGCGTACGGAACCTCAGGCCGTGTGCCCGCGCCGCGAGGGGTGGCGCACCCGCGCCGTACTCAGCGGCCTGGTCGGGTCGACGTGGCGCGGCAGGCGAAGCTCGCCGGCGCGCAGGGGCGTGAGCGCGGCCGTGATCGCGTCCATGATCCGGTCGGAGGCGCGCTGGGCGGCCCCGACACCGCCCAGCTTCAGGTCGGACAGGTCGACCGGCGCACCGAAGTGCACCCGTACGACGGGCCGCCGGAAGATCGCGGTGAACGCGGTACGGGCCATGGCGCCCGCCCCGTGGTAGGCGATCACCTCGTGCGTTCCCCATATCGCGACGGGCACGACCGGCGCGCCGGTCGCCAGCGCCATGCGCGCCAGGCCGGTCTTGGGGCGCTCGGGCCACATCGCCGGGTCGAGTCCGATGCGGCCCTCGGGGTAGATGAACACGACCGACCCCTGCCGCAGCGCCTCGGTGGCGTGGGCGACCGCGTCGCCGACGTCGGCGCGGCCCCGGTACACGGGGATGTGGCCGCTGGCCCGCATCACGTGCCCGACGACCGGGGGAGCGAACAGCCCGCCGGTGGCCATCATGCGCGGCGCGATGCGCCGCCGGGCACACGCGGCCACGTGTACGAACGGGTCGAAGTTGCCGATGTGGTTGCCGGCCAGGACCATCGGCCCGGCGCGCAGGGCGTCCGGCACGTCGCCGGTCACCCGCAACCGGCACAGCACCGGGATGGCGAGGCTGGCCACGCGCAGCAGCAGCCGCCAGATGAGCGGGGGCGCCCAACGGGACTGAGGACTCTGCATCGGGGGCCGTTCTGCCGTGTCGGGGTCGGGGTGGGAGGCGATCTCATGGTCGCCGGGCGCAGACATTACCGGGGTCACGGTGCATCAGAGTGACCGGCGCGATACGTTGTATGCCTACACGTTGAAAATGGACATCGGACTAGGGGCATGGACGCACTAGACATTGCGCGGTGGCAGTTCGGTATCACGACCGTGTACCACTTCCTGTTCGTACCGCTGACGATCGGCCTGTCCTTCGTCGTCGCCGCACTGCAGACGGCCTGGGTGCGCACCGGCAACGAGAAGTGGCTCAGGCTGACCAAGTTCTACGGCAAGCTCTTTTTGATCAACTTCGCCATGGGCGTGGTCACCGGCATCGTGCAGGAGTTCCAGTTCGGCATGAACTGGAGCACGTACTCCCGCTTCGTCGGCGACATCTTCGGCGCGCCGCTGGCCATCGAGGCCCTGGTCGCCTTCTTCCTGGAGTCGACCTTCCTCGGCCTGTGGATCTTCGGCTGGGACCGGCTGCCCAAACGCATCCACCTCGCCTGCATGTGGGCCGCCGCGATCGGCACCCTGCTCAGCGCCTACTTCATCCTGGCCGCCAACTCGTTCATGCAGAACCCGGTCGGGTTCACCTACAACGCCGAGCGGGGCCGCGCCGAACTCACCGACTTCATGGCCGTACTCACCAACAAGGTCGCCCTGGTCACGTTCCCGCACACCATCGCGGCCGCGTTCATGACCGCCGGCGCCCTCGTGGCCGCCGTCGCCGTCTGGCACCTCATCCGCCGACCCGGCGTCGACACCGCCCCGTTCCGCTCCGCCCTCAAGATCGGCGCGTGGACCACGATCGTCGGCCTGGCCGCCGTCGCCGTCAGCGGCGACGTCCAAGGCAAGATCATGACCGAGGTGCAGCCCATGAAAATGGCCGCCGCCGAGGCCCTCTACACAAACGAACAACCGGCCTCGTTCTCCATCCTCACCATCGGCACCCTCGACGGCAGCGAGGAAGTCTGGGCCATCAAGATCCCGCACGTGCTGTCGTTCCTGGCCACCGGCACCTGGAACGGCGAGGTCCGCGGCATCAACGACCTACAGAAGGAGTACGAACTCACCTACGGCCCCGGCGACTACAAACCCAACATCCCCGTCGCGTACTGGAGCTTCCGCCTCATGATCGGCTTCGGGGTGTTCGCCGCACTGATCGCCCTGTGGGCCCTGTGGGCCTTCCGCCGCGGCCGCGCGCCGACCTCCAAGCTGCTGCTCTGGTCGGCCATCGCGCTGCCGATCATGCCGCTGGCCGCCAACTCCTTCGGCTGGATCTTCACCGAGATGGGCCGCCAACCCTGGATCGTGTTCAGCCAGCTCCTCACCGCCTCCGGCGTGTCACCCGGCACCACCGCCGGTGAGGTCATCACCTCGCTGGCCGTGTTCACCCTGCTCTACGGCGGCCTCGCCGTCGTCGAGGTGGGCCTGCTGCTGCACTTCATCCGCAAGGGCCTGCCCGACGTGTCGGCCCCGCCCGTCGACGAAGAGGGCGAGGACCGCCCCCTCGCCTTCGCCTACTAGGAGCCGACCGTGGAGCTGACCACCATCTGGTTCGTCCTCATTGCCGTCCTCTGGATCGGGTACTTCGTCCTCGAGGGCTTCGACTTCGGCGTCGGCATCCTGCTCGGCGTCCTCGGCCGCGGCGAAAAGGAACGCCGCGTACTCATCAACACCATCGGACCCGTCTGGGACGGCAACGAGGTATGGGTCCTCACCGCCGGCGGCGCAACCTTCGCCGCGTTCCCCGAGTGGTACGCCACCCTGTTCTCCGGCTTCTACCTGCCGCTGCTGCTCATCCTGGCCGCGCTCATCATCCGGGGCGTCGCCTTCGAATACCGCGGCAAGCGCGACGACCCGCGCTGGAAGCGCCGCTGGGACTGGTGCATCATCGTCGGCTCGTTCGTGCCCGCCGTGCTGTGGGGCGTCGCGTTCGCCAACATCCTGCGCGGCGTGCCGATCAACGCCGAGTTCGAGTACGTCGGCGGATTCTTCAACCTGCTCAACCCGTACGCCCTGCTCGGCGGCCTGACCACGCTCGCCCTGTTCATCACCCACGGGGCGATCTTCCTGGCCCTCAAGACCAGGGGAGAGGTGCGCGAGCGCGCCAACGCGCTGGCCGGCCGCGTCGGCATCGCCGCCGCCGCCCTGGCCGTGGCGTTCCTGGCCTGGACGCTCGCGCAGCGCAGCAGCCAGGCCGCCGTCGTACTCGCCGTGGTCGCGGCCCTCGCCCTGGTCGGTGGCCTGCTCGCCAACCGGGTACGCCGCGAGGGCTGGGCGTTCGTCGGCACCGCCGCGGCCATCGCGCTGGCCGTCGCGTGCCTGTTCGCCGCCCTCTACCCGAACGTCATGCCGTCCACGATCTCCGACGCGAACAGCCTGACGATCGACAACGCCTCATCCACCGCGTACACCCTGAAGATCATGACCTGGGTAGCGGTCCTCTTCACCCCGATCGTCCTGATCTACCAGGGCTGGACGTACTGGGTCTTCCGCAAGCGGCTGACGATCGAGCTCATCCCCGAGGCCACCGGGCTCACGTTCGACCGCGTGGTCTCGCGGTCGTGAGCGTGGTCTGCTGGGCGGTGTGAAGCCGCTCGACCCCCGCCTGCTGCGCTACGCACGGGCCGCCCGGGGCTACCT
>JAEZGP010000302.1 GCA_023437285.1 Actinomycetes bacterium
GGCCCGCTCGTCGGCGAGCTGAAGGTTGGCCAGGTGAAGGCTGCTGAGCCCGAGCGGCAACGCGGCCGGGCGGCTGCGGGAGGCGCGGTCGTCGACGCGCGCGACCGATGCCGTCTCGTGCGCCGCGGCCGGGTCGTCCGCGCGCAGCGCCATGCCGGTCGCGCCTGCGGCGAAAACCACGACACTGAACGCGCTGAGCACGGCCCGGGGGGTGAACGGGTGGCGTCCTTCGTCACGGTGAGCGGCCAAGAGTCGCTCCCTTTCAATCGGGGGGCTGCGCGTCGGGGGGTTGACGCACAGATCCCCGACCTTGCCCCTGGCCGACAGGATCGGCCAAGCGAACGGCAGACAATCGTGAACCATGTCACACCGAATATGCGAAATCGAGCTTAGATGGTGTAAAACACGCCGTTCGTGTCCCCGACGGTTGCTTCCGTGACGCCGGGGACGCACGATCTGCGCATGAGAAAGGCGGGGACGTGACCAGCACGCGGTCGGATGGATCCGCCGTTCATCGCGCGTACTCCGTGGTGGTTTTCATCGTGTTGGCGTCGTTGGACAACGTCGCCATCGGCCTCGTGCCGCCGCTGTACCGGCCGATCGCGGCCGACCTCGGTGTGTCCGAAAAGGCCGTCGGCGCGGTGACCGCCGCGAGCTTCCTGATCAGCGCCGTCGCCGCCGTGTGCTGGGCCTACCTGGGCGACCGCACCCGACGCAAGCCGCTGCTCATGGTCGGCACCGTGATCTGGGCACTCGGCGCGGCGGGCACCGCCTTCGCCGGCAGCTACGCGGCCTTCCTCGGCGCCCAACTGCTCGGGTCGATCGGCCTGGGCGCCGTCGCCTCCGTCGGGTTCTCCGTGGTCAGCGACCTGATCTCGCCCCGGCGGCGCGGCCTCGTGATGAGCTTCTGGGGACTGTCGCAGGGCATCGGCACGCTGCTGGGCACGCTGCTGGCCGGCGTGTTGGGCGCCACCAACTGGCGCGAGCCGTTCGGCGTACTCGCCCTCGTCGCGGTGGCCGCCACCACGGCGTACCTGTTCACCTACGACACGCGGCGCGGCCAGCACGAACCCGCGCTGGCCGCGGTGTTCGCGGCCGGCGAGGACTACGACTACCGCATCTCGCGCGCCGACGTGCCGGCGATCCTGGGCCGGCGCACCAACCGCTGGCTCATCCTGCAGGGCCTCACCGCGCAGGTCGTGTTCGGTTCACTGGTCTGGCTGCCGCTGCTGTTCCAGGCGCGAGCTCTCGACGCCGGCTATCCCGAACCGACCGCGATCCGCATCGGCGCCATCTTCGCGACCATCTTCCAACTCGGCGGGGCGCTGTCGATCCTCGGCGGGCTGGTGGGCGACCGGTTGCAGCGGCGCACACCCCGGGGCCGCGCGCTCGTCGCGGCGGTCGGCATCCTCGCGGGCATCCCGTTCTACGTGGGCCTGTTCTTCCTGCCGCTCAACCTGACCGTCGAGCCTGACGCGTCCACGGGCGAGATCCTGCGGCACACCGCGGGGACCCTGTTCACGGACCCGACCATGGCGTTGGCGTTCCTGGCCGCCGTGACCGCGCTCGCCCTGACGTCCGCGAACTCGCCCAACTGGTTCTCGCTCATCGCCGACGTGAACCCGCCGGAGCATCGGGGCACCGTCTACAGCCTCGGCAACCTCGTCAACGGCGTGGGTCGCGCGGTCGGCAACAGCATGTACGGGGTGGTGCTCGGCCTGTTCGGCGGGCCGGCGGGCGGCGCGCACGCGTACGCGTCGGGGCTCGCGGCCTTCCAGGTGTTCTTCGTGCCGACCGGCGTCATGTACTACCTGGCCTCCCGCACCGCGCCGGCCGACATCGCGGCGGTCAACGAGACGCTCGACGCCCGGGCACGGTCCACCTTGGAGTCCCACGCGTCGCGTCGTAACGGAGCAGGCGCTCTGTCCGATCGGCCGGTCGACCCGTCGTAGCCGGTCGTTCTACGGTCTGTGTGTGCTGATCTCCGGACAGTTAGCGCGCCGACCCCGCCCGGCGTCAGGCGGCGGGGCGCAGCACCCACGCCGGCGCGGTGGTCGCCGGGGCAGGTCGGGCCGGCGGCAGGGCGCCGACGATCGCGTGCTGTACGGCGTAGGTCCAGGGCAGCCGCCAGCCGACCGCCTCGGGGGAGACCTCCCAGCGCACGCGGCCCAGCGGCGTGTACGTGGGCGGGGCCGGCACCCACGAGCCGGCGTCGTGCAACACCATGTCGAGGCGCCCGGCCAGTTCGGGGCGCAGCGGGTCGCCCGGCGCCACGAAGAACATCCAGTTGCCGTTCGGGTTGGCCGCCACGGGCCCCGGTGGCGCCGCGCGCAGGGCGGCGGTGCCCAGCGCCGCCGGCACCTCGATCACGTCGAACGCGGCGCCGGTGGCGAGCAGCACCGAGAAGGCCGCGGACGACCACCACTGTTCCAGTTCGTCCCGCTCATAGGACGCCTCGCCGGGCGTCGCGACGACGGCCGGGTGACAGGCGACCGTGGGGCACATCGGTCCGCAGGTGTAGCGGCCCCGGTCCAGGAACGCACCCGGTAGCACCGGCCACCCGTGGTCGGCGTAGCGCACCGCGGCACGCCGCAGCACGGACCGGCGGACGAACTGCGGGGCGGGCCACAGCCGGCGGCTGGGCGTTAACGTGACGGTCGCTCGCGACATGGCGTCTCCTGATAACAACTCGGCTACGGCGGTCCACGACCGTCACCCGACGGGCCGACGGTCGTTCACTCGGGCAGATCCCGAATTGCAACTTGCACATGAAGTTACGAGCGACCGGCCGCGTAGTTACCGCACAAACTGTGCGACCTGCTCAAAAGGAACCCCCGAGCCGCCTCCGATACCCGCGAACCGGAGAGGAACGACATGGACGATCTGCCCATCGGACGCCGAGTGGCGTACTGGCGCAGCCGGCGCCGCATCTCCCAGCAGGTCTTCGCCGACCGTCTCGGCAAGTCCAAGAGCTGGGTCGACAAGGTGGAGCGCGGCGTACGCCGGCTCGACAAGTACTCGGTGATCTATGAGATCGCCGACGTGCTGCAGATCGACATGCAGCTGCTCACCGGACGCGACCCGGCCCGCCGCCCCGAGGACGTCAACTGCGTCGACCAGGTCGAGGTCGAGGAGATACGCGCCGCGCTCGAGCGCTACGACCAGATCAGCGCGTTCTTCGACACCCCCACCGAGCCCGCCCCGCTGCCGGAGGTGACCAAGTCCGTCGTGCACGCGTGGTCGACCCTGCAGCACGCCAAGTACGGCGTCCTGGCCCGGTCGCTGCCCAAGCTGCTGCGCGACTGCCAGGCGCTGGCCTCCATGCACACCGGCGACAGCGCCCAGCAGGCGGCCGTCCTGCTGTCGCAGGTCTACCAGGTGGCCTCCGCGACGCTGCGCAAGCTCGGCGAGCACGACCTCGCCTGGCTCGCCGCCGACCGCGGCCTGGCCAGCGCGCAACGCTCCGGCGAGAAGCTGCTCGTCGGCGTCGCCACCACCCGGGTGGCCATGTCGCTCGTCGCGCTCGGCCGCTTCCGGGCCGCCCTGGAGATCAACGTCAACCTCGCCAACCGGCTCGCGCCGACCGGCGACCAGGCCACCGACCCGCGCCACCTGTCCGTCTACGGGCAACTGCTGTTGCAGGGCACCATGGCGGCGGCCCGGATGGGCGACTCGGCCACCTCCCGCGACCTGCTCACGGCGGCCACCGAGGCGGCCGCGCGGATGGGCGGCGACGCCAACCACTACTGGACCTGCTTCGGCCCCACCAACGTCGAGCTGCACCGGTCGGCCGCGGCCGTGGAGATGGGCGACGGCGGCCGGGCCGTGGAGACCCACGAGGCGCTTAACCCCCACAACTTCGCGGCCATGCTGCCCGAGCGGCGCGCCCACCATCTGCTTGACACGGCGCGCGCTTTCACGCAGGTTGGCGACGTGGCAAAGGGAAGCGAGTTGTTGATCGAGGCGGACCGGCTCGCCCCGTCGGAGATCCGCTGCCGGCCGCTGGCCCACGAGGTCGTCGCCGACGTGCTGCGCCGTACCCGCGGCACGCCCCCGTCCGCCATCACCGAGCTGGCCGGCCTGCTGAGCGTACGGGCATGAGCCAGACCGGGCCGGTGCTCTACGCCATCGTGACCGGGTCGCCCGTGGCCGGGCGGGTCGGCGTCCTCGTCGAGGCCGCGCAGGCGGCCGGGTGGCAGGTGTGCGTCGTGGCCAGTCCGGACGGCCGCAAGTTCCTGGACGTGCCCGCGCTGGTGGCCCAGACGGGCTTTCCGGTGCGGAGCACGTTCAAGAATGCCGGCGACCCCGACCTGCTGCCGCCCGCCGACGCCATCATCGTTGCCCCGGCCACGGCCAACACGCTGGCGAAGTGGGCGGTCGGCATCGCCGACACGCTGCCGTTGGGGCTGATCATCGAGGGGCAGGGCAGGGGCCTGCCGGTGGTGGCGGTGCCGTTCACCAACTCCGCCATGGCCGCCCATCCCGCGTTCGGGCAGGCCATCGCCACCCTGCGCGGCTGGGGCGTCACCGTCCTGTATGGCGACGACGTCCTGCGGCTGACCGCGCCGAACTCCGGGGAGGAGCCGGGCGACCGGTTCCCGTGGAAGCTCGCCCTCGACGCGCTGCCGCCGCCGGCAGCCGGCCGGCGCGACGCCCGGCGCTGGTAGCGTCCCCAGTCATGGTGGTGGGCGACGCGGCGGGCACGACCGTCGCTGACGTGGTGGCGACCCTCGCGGGGTGGTATCCGCCGCACTGGGCCGAGGACTGGGACCGGGTGGGCCTCGTTGTCGGCGACCCCGCGGCGCCCGTGGCCCGCGCGCTGCTGACCGTCGACTGCGTGCCGGAGACCGTCGACGAGGCCATCGAGGTCGACGCCGACATGATCATCGCGCACCACCCGCTGCTGCTGCGCGGGGTGCACAGCGTGGCAGCCACCACGTACAAGGGGACGATCGTGCACCGGCTCATCCGGTCCGACATCGCCCTGCTGGTCGCGCACACCAACGCCGACACCGCCAACCCGGGCGTCTCGGACGCGCTCGCCGCCCGGTTCCGGCTCACCGACCTGCGTCCCCTCGTCGCGGGCGGGCCGGACGTGCCGGGCGTCGGCACCGGGCGGGTGGGTGAGCTGCCGCAGCCGATGACACTCGCCGAACTCGCCGAGCTTGCCGCCCGGCGGCTGCCGGCCGCCCCGTCGGGCGTACGCGCCGCCGGCGACCCCGACCGGATGGTGCGTAC
>JAEZGP010000310.1 GCA_023437285.1 Actinomycetes bacterium
GGCCCGCTCGGCGACCACGCTGCTGGCCGGTCCACCCGGCTCGACGGCCGGCGCCGGCACCTCCGTCACCACCGTGACGTCGTCACTGTGAGTAGTGGCGGGATCGGCGTACGCGGAACTCGCGTACGTCGTACCCGTGGCCCGCGCACCCCCAGTGGCCTGACGCGGCGTCTCCGGCTCGCGCATCACGGAGGCGACGGCGTTCTGTAGCTCGCGGCGGCGGCGGTTCCAGCTCGCCCGGTCGCCGTCGTAGTACCCGTGCCGATAGCCGAACCGGTACCCGACGTGATAGCTGTACTGCCCGTGCATGCGACCGGCGACGTACCCGGAGACGGCCAGCAGCAGCACCAGGAGAACCGCGAAGAACTCGTTCACGCCGTCTCCTCGGTGCGCGACAGGACCGGCGGAGGTCGCCGCCGCCGTGTTCAACGAGGACGGTGCGCGAGGAGTTACGAGCCGAAGCGGCGCTGGCGGTTGGCGTAGCTGCGCAGGGCCCGCATGAAGTCGACCTTGCGGAACTCCGGCCAGTTCACGTCGGCGAAGTAGAACTCCGAATGGGCGCTCTGCCAGAGCAGGAACCCGGACAGGCGCTGCTCGCCGCTGGTACGGATGACAAGGTCCGGATCGGGCTGGCCCTTGGTATAGAGGTGCTCGGCGATGTGGTCGACGTCGATGACCTCGGCCAGCTCCTCCAGCGTGCCGCCCGCCGCGGCGTGCTCGTGCAGCAGCGACCGCACGGCGTCGACGACCTCGCGCCGGCCGCCGTACCCGACCGCGATGTTGACCTGGGCGCCCTCGTCGCGGCCGACCGTACGCTCCTCGGCGGCCTTGAGCGCCACGGCCAGCGGCTGGGGCAGCACGTCGAGCGCGCCGACCATCCGCAGCCGCCACGGCTGCCCGTCGGCGGCCAGCTCGGTGACCAGGTCCTCGATGATGCGCAGGAGCGGGTCCAGCTCGGCGGCGGGGCGGCTCAGGTTGTCGGTGGACAGCAGCCAGAGGGTGACGTGGGCGATGCCGGCCTCGTCACACCAGCGCAGCAACTCCTTGATGCGCTCGGCGCCGACCCGGTGCCCGTCGTTGGGGTCGACGTAGCCCATCTCCTTGGCCCACCGGCGGTTGCCGTCGCACATGACGCCCACGTGCAGCGGACGCGGCCTACCCGCGAGCTTGCGGGCGAGGCGCCGCTCGTACACGGAATACAGAACCTGGCGGAGACCCACAACCAGCAGCGTAACCACCTTTTAACGGCACGCCAGACCTGAGTGGTCCATCCAGGCGCGCCGCAGAGTCGGTGTTGCGACAGCGCCGCGCCTGGATCTTATGGTTACCCGTCGAGACGGACCTTCAGGGCGTCCAGCTCCGACCAGAGTACGGTCGGAAGTTTCTCACCGAACCGGTCAAACCACTCGGTCAAATCCGGCAGTTCGGCCCGCCACTCGTCGAGGTCGACGCGCAGCGCCGCCGCCACGTCCGCCTCGTCCAGGTCCAACCCGGTACGGTCGATCGCGGCGGCCGGCGGGGTGAGCCCGATCGGCGTCTCCACCGCCTCACCGGTGCCCTCCAGGCGCTCCACCACCCACTTGAGCACCCGGGAGTTCTCGCCGAAGCCCGGCCACAGGAACCGGCCGTCCTCGCCGCGCCGGAACCAGTTCACGTAGAAGATCTTCGGAAGGGCCGCCGCGTCGGCGCTCTTGCCCATGTTGATCCAGTGCGCGAAGTAGTCGCCCGCGTGGTAGCCGATGAACGGCAGCATCGCCATCGGGTCGCGCCGCACGACGCCGACCTGGCCGGTCGCCGCGGCGGTCGTCTCCGAACTCAGCGTCGCGCCGAGGAACACCCCGTGCGCCCAGTCGCGCGCCTCGGTCACCAGCGGAACGGTCGTACGGCGGCGGCCGCCGAACAGGATCGCCGAGATCGGCACCCCGCGCGGGTCGTCGTACTCGGGGGCCAGGACCGGGCACTGCCGGATGGGCACGCAGAAGCGGGAGTTGGGGTGGGCGGCCGGCGCGCTACCGTCCCAGGCCTGGCCGTGCCAGTCGGTGAGCTCGGCCGGGGCCTCTCCCATGCCTTCCCACCACACCCCACCCTCCGGGGTACGGGCGACATTCGTGTAGATCGTGTTACCCAGCTCCAGCGTGCGCATGGCGTTGGGGTTGGTCTTCCAGTCGGTGCCCGGCGCGACGCCGAACAGCCCGTACTCGGGGTTGATCGCGTAGAGCCGGCCGTCCTCGCCGAAGCGCAGCCAGGCGATGTCGTCCCCGAGCGTCTCCACCCGCCAACCCGGCAGCGTCGGCTCCAGCATGGCGAGGTTGGTCTTGCCGCACGCCGACGGGAACGCCGCGGCGATGTAGTGCGTGCTGCCCTGCGGCGAGGTGAGCTTGAGGATGAGCATGTGCTCGGCCAGCCAGCCCTCGTCGCGGCCCATCACGCTGGCGATGCGCAGCGAGTAGCACTTCTTGCCCAGCAGCGAGTTGCCGCCGTAACCCGACCCGTACGACCAGATCTCGCGGGTGGCCGGGAAATGCGAGATGTACTTGGTCTCGCTGCAGGGCCAGGCCACGTCCGTCGCGCCGGGCTCGAGCGGGGCGCCGACCGAGTGCAGCGCGCGTACGAACGGCGCGTCCGTCCCCATGGCAGTCAGCACCTCGGCACCCATGCGAGTCATCGTGCGCATGCTCAGCACGACGTACGCGCTGTCGGTGATCTCCACGCCGAACTTCGGCTCGGGGGCGTCGAGCGGCCCCATGCAGAACGGGATGACGTACATGGTCCGCCCGCGCATGCAGCCGTCGTAGAGCTCGGTCATGGTCGCCCGCATCTCGGCCGGGTCCACCCAGTTGTTGGTGGGGCCCGCGTCGGCCGGGTCGGGCGAGCAGATGAAGGTGCGCTCCTCCACCCGGGCCACGTCGCCGGGGTCGGTGCGGGCGAGGAAGTCGCCGGGCCGCGCCAGCGGCTCCAGCGTGCCGCTCTTGACGAGGTCGGCTGTCAACTCGCTCGCCTCCGCCGCCGACCCGTCGCACCACATGATGCGATCGGGCTTGGTGAGTGAGGCTATTTCGCTAACCCAGGCGAGCAGGGCCGGGTGGGCTGTCGGGGAGGTGGCTGTTCTCTCAGTTGCCGCCGCGGTCATGGGGTCTCTCCTCCGGTCAACGATGACCAAACACCGGAAGTCGGCGTTTTCGAAGCGCCGTGAAACTTCCGGGATTGCCTCACGGTAGACCGAAGAAATCGCTCGAGAACCCGTTGCGCTTGTGAATAACTGCACAAGTAGGGGCCGCTAGCAGCAGATTTGCTCAAGCGTGCGCGTGAGGCGCTTGTTGCGCACAAGGTCGCGCACAAGCGCGGCGCCGCTCGTCCAACAGGTGCCGTACGCCACAGACCGGTACGCTCAGGTCGTGCCTTCGCTGCCCTCCCCCGTCACCGAACCCGCGCCTGCCGGCAACGGTCCCGGTGGCCTGGCCGGTCTCTATCGACGCTTCGCGCACCTGATCCACGAACTGGGCAAGTTCGGCGTCGTGGGCGCCAGCACGTTCGTCGTCGACTTCGTGGTGTTCAACATCTGCCGGGTCGGCCTCGACTGGGGCTGGTTCCCATCGACGGTGGTGTCCACCGTCATCGCCGCCACCCTCGCCTTCATCGGCAACCGCTACTGGACCTGGCGCGACCGCGATCGCAGCGGGCTACACCGCGAGTACTCGCTGTACTTCTTCTTCAACATCGTCGGTCTGCTGATCACCGCCGCCGTGCTTCTTTTCAGTCACAACCTGCTCGGCTCGCAGTGGCCCGCGCTGCGCACGCCGCTGGCCGACAACATCTCCAAAACCATCTTCGGTACGGCCCTGGCCTCGACTTTCCGCTTCTGGGCCTACCGGCGTTTCGTGTTCCGCAGCGCGCGTGTCCCCGCCCCCAGTGCCGCTGAGGCCTGAGCTTCATCTCGGCGAAACAACGCGATTTCGGCCCAGGGCGGACCTAGCACGTAAGGTGGTTCGGTGCGTCTAGTGCAGCGACTCCCCCAACGGTGGCAGAACCTGGTCCACGAGCTGGCCAAGTTCGGCACCATCGGTGTGATCAATCTCGCCGTGAACCTGAGCGTCACCAACGTGCTCTGGCTCACCGTCCTGCACGACGGCGAGGTCAAGGCCAAGGCGATCGGCACCCTCGTGGCGACCACCGCCGCGTACTTCATGAACCGCCACTGGACGTACAAGGACCGCCCCAAGTCCACCCTGCGCCGCGAGTACGCGCTGTTCTTCTTCTTCAACCTGGTCGGCCTGATCATCGAGGCCGCCGTCGTCTACCTGGGCAAGTACGGCCTGCACCTGACCCACTGGGTGGCCCTGAACGCCTTCGCCGGCATCGGCATCGTCCTCGGCACCATCTTCCGTTTCTGGGCATACCGGACGCACGTCTTCAAGAAGGAGCCGGCCGAGACGGTCGCCATGGAGGCCTTCGCCGCCGTACCCCCGGAACTCGCCGACGACCCCGACCGCGAACCCGCCAAGGTCACGAAGGCGGGCACCCCGGCCACCGTGGCGGCCGGCACGCCCACCGACCCCACCCCACCCAACGGCGCGACCACCCCGACGGCCCCGGGTGGCGCGACCACCCCGGCGGCCCCGGATGGCGCGACGACCCCGGCGGGCCCGGGTGGCCCGGATGGCACGACCACCCCGGCGGGCCCGGGTGGCGCAACCACCCCGGCG
>JAEZGP010000243.1 GCA_023437285.1 Actinomycetes bacterium
CCCGGCGCCAGCGTCGCGCCGGGCGGCAACGGCATGGCGGTCACCGGCCTGCCGGCGCACGTGACGCTCGACCCGTCCCTGGCCGAGGTGGTGGTCACGGTGCTGGACGCCCCGCCCGACCCGACGAGCGCGCCGCCGTCGCAGGTGGTCGCCGGCGGGTCGTTCCCGGTGCCGCCGATGGCGCTGGTGGGTGCGGGCGTGGTCCTGGCCGGGGCGTTCCTGCTGCTGCTCGTCGTCGTCCGCGCCAGGTCGCAGCGCCGCGTCGTCAGATGATCACATGCGGGATGAAGCGGGCGTTCGTGTCCGTGATCAGCCCCGTGGTCTCCCGGATGCCGAGGCCGGCCGGCTCGTCATCGACCAACCAGGCGCCCAGCACGGCCCGGTTCCCGTCGAACTCCGGCAGCGCGTGAAACGCCTGGTAGCACAGCGGCCCGGCGGACAGGTCGGCCGGCTTGCCGGCCACCTCGAAGCCGGGCGTGACAATCCGTACGCCGGCGCCCTCGCGGCCCAGTAGGGGCTTGGCGACGTAGCCGAGGGTCGTCAGTTCGCGCGGACCGTCCAGGTAGGACGCCAGCAGGTTGGGGTGGCCCGGGTACCGCTCCCACAGCAGGGCGAGCAGCGCCTTGTTCGACAGCAGCATCTTCCAGGCCGGTTCGATCCAGCGCGGCCCCCGGCCGGCGAGCGCCAGGTCGAGCAGGTGGGCGCCGAACGCGTCGGAAACCAGCCACTCCCACGGGTACAGCTTGAAGATGGTTTTGATTTCACGGTCGTGCTCGTCGACGAACCGGCCGGCGGGGTCCCAGCCGATCTCCTCGATCGGCAGGCAGGCCGTGTGCAGGCCGGCCTGCTCGGCGCACTCCTGCAGGTAGGTGGCCGTCAGGAAGTCCTCGCCGATCTCGTCGGCGGCCGTGTACGTCAGGTGCACGGGGCCGGTCGGCAGCTTCGGCGCGTGCTTGCGCCACGCGTCGACGAGCCGCTCGTGCAGCGAGTTCCACTGGTCGGCGGCGGGATGGCGCTCCTCCATCCAGAACCACTGCGGTCCGGCGGCCTCCAGCAGGGACGTCGGGGTGTCCGCGTTGTATTCCAGCAGGCGGGCCGGTCCGTCGCCGTCGTAGCGCAGGTCAAAGCGGGAGTACAGGCTGATCTCGTCATCGCGGCGGGCCCAGGAGCGTTCGATCAGTTCGACGACGCGCGGGTCGACGATGCAGTAGTCGGCGTAGCGTTTGTGCGCGATGACCCAGGCGACCGTGTCGAGGCACATGGCGTGCAGTTCGGCGACGGTGTCCTCCAGGCGCTCCACTTCGGACAGGCTGAACTCGTAGTACGCCGACTCGTCCCAGTACGCGTACGGTTCGTCGTTGTCGTCGGGGGAGACCGCGTAGAGCAGGCCCTGCGCCTCCACTGTGGCCTGCCAGCCCTCCCGCGGCGCGCAGGCGACGCGCCGCATCAGCCGCCGCCGCCCGTGAACCGGCCGAAGCCGCCGCGCGTGAACGAACCGCCGCTGACCTTGTCGCCGATCTTGCTGCCGCCCTTGCCGCCGTAGTACCACCGGCCGACGGCGGCGCCGCTGCCGCCACCCGACCGGCAGTACGAGTCCTCGATCACCTGTTGGGTGCGCGGATCGATGCACCGCTTACGCTGAAACAGCTGCTCATAGGTGGCGAAGCAGCAGCACGACAGGACGACGGCGCCGGCGAGGCCGAACGCCACGTACTGCGAGCGCTTGGCGTTCTTCGGCGGGGTGGGGCGGCGCTCGTAAGCCTGATCGGCCGGCCGCATCCGCGGGGCGCCCTCGCCCATCCGCTGGATCGCGGGATGTTCGGCGGGGCCCCAGGGATCATGACTCTGGTGTGGCCAATTCTGTTGCCCCGGCTGACTGTCCATGGCCCGCGAGCGTACCGCCGATGGTCAACTACGCGGGCGGCGCCGGTCGGGTACCGTACCGCGCCATGAGCGACGTGATCGACGGGTTGTTGGGCGCCACGGTGTTCGCGGGCGTGGGGGTCGTGCTTCTGATCGGCGGGTTCCTGCTCACCGACTGGCTCACGCCGGGTGCGCTGCGCCATCAGATCTGGTCGGAACGCAACGGCAACGCCGCCATCTTCCTCAGCTCCGCGCTGCTGGGCGTCGGCGCCATCGTCTTCACCTCGATCATCACGACGTACGACGACATGGTCACTGGCCTGGCCTCCACCGCCATCTTCGGCGTCCTCGGCCTGCTGCTCATGGCGGCGGCGTTCTGGGTCGTCGACCTGCTCACCCCGGGACGCCTCGGCGAACTCCTCGTCGACCCGCAGCCCCACCCGGCCGTCTGGGTGAGCAGCGCGACGAACCTGGCGATCGCCGCGATCGTCTGCGCGTCGATCTCCTGACCCGGACCGTCGGTCGGTCAGCCGGCGGCGTGCTGGCGGTCGGTCAGTTGGCGGCGCGCTGGCGGCCGGTTAGCTGGCGGCGCGCTCGCGGCCGTCCGGCGCCGCCAGCAGACGCGCGGCGAGGTCGGCGGATTCGGTGGCGATCCGGCGTATGGTCGCGATGTCCGTGGCGTACTCGCCCAGCCCTCGTACGCGCCGCTGCAGGTCGGACTCGTCGAGGCCGAGCAGGTGGAAGATCCGACCGAGCAGCGCCAGTTCGGCCGGCCCCAGGTGGCCCGTCACCCCGGTCAGCATGATGAGCAGG
>JAEZGP010000331.1 GCA_023437285.1 Actinomycetes bacterium
GTACGGCCCGGTGGGCCCGCAGGACCCGCCCGTCCGCGAGCTCCAGCGCCGGCCCGTCCGGCCCGGCCGCGACCCGGGCAACCGGGGAGTCGAACAGCCGCAGCCGCCCGGGGTACGCGCACGCGGCGGCCTCCAGGCTGGCGTACAGGTAGCGGCCGAAGTGCCGGCGGGCCACGAAGTCGTCGGGGCCTGCCGCGATGCCCCGCCCGCGCAGCCAGGTGACGAAGTGCTTCGGGTCGTCCGGGTCGGCGCTCATCGTGCCGGCGCGGGAGTTGAGCAGGTGCCACGGCCTCGTGGTGCCGTAGGCCACCCCGGCGCCGGGCGTGCCCGGCTCGATGAGCAGGATTTCGTCGTCGGTACATCGCAGCAGTTCCAGGACGACCAGCGCCCCCGAACACCCGCCGCCGATCACCGCTGTCGTCCGTCGCATGGCCGCTCCCGTCACCGAGGGGTATCGCCTACTAAAACGATAGGCAATATGGGTTTGATACGCCAGCGGTGACGGGGGTGGATTATGCCGACGCGACGGCGAGGCAGTGCTGGTGAACGGGCACCCTGCCGCGGTCAGCGAGCGGCTGACCGGACCAGTTCCAGCACCTTGTCCCGGATCGGCACGAAGTCCGCCTCGTGCCTCGGCTGCGCGGCGCTCGGCAGGTCGGAGGCCAGATCCAACACCACGCGGCCGGGGCGGGCGGATAGCGCGACGATGCGGGTGCCCAGGTAGGCGGCCTCGTCCACGCTGTGCGTCACGAGGATCACCGTCGTACCGGTGACCTGCCACAACGCGCGCAGCTCCTCCTGCATGCGTTCGCGGGTGAGCGCGTCAAGCGCCGCGAACGGCTCGTCGAGCAGCAGGATGCGCGGCCCAGGCGCCAGTGCCCGGGCGATCGCCGCGCGCTGCTGCATGCCGCCCGACAGCTCGTACGGGCGCAGGTCGGCCACGTCGGCCAGGCCCACCAGCTCCAGGTTCTCCGCCGCCCGGGCCCGCCGGGTCGCGCGGTCGAGGCTACGCAGCCCGAATTCCACGTTGCGTCGCACGGACAGCCACGGGAACAGGCGCGGCTGCTGGAACACCACGCCGCGGTCCGGGCCCGGCCCGCGCACCGGCGCGCCGTCGACGAGGACGCTGCCGCGTGACGGGTTGATGAACCCCGCGACGATGCGGAGCAGGGTGCTCTTGCCCGACCCGGACGGGCCGACGATCACGGCGAACTCCCCCACCGCCACGGACAGGTCGATGTCGGCGAGCGCGTCGACGACACGCCGGCCGCGCCTGCGGTACGTCTGGCCCACACCGGCCAGGCGTACCGCGGGCGAGTCCGATCCCACCACGTCAGCCGGCGAACGCGGCGGCGAGCGCCGCCGGGTTGATGCCCTGCTGGTAGGCCGCCAGGTCCGGCGCGGCCTCCAGCTTGCCCTGACCGACGAGGAACCCGGCGGCCGCGTGGAGGTTGTCGGCGAGGCCGCCCGGCTTGCCAGGCGTGCCGAGGTACTCCGGCTTGGCCTGCTCCGACGCGTCGAGCAGCACGAGCTCGTCGAGCTGGCCGGCCGCCTCCTCGGGGCTGATGTTGAGCTGGCGGGCGATCGCCGCCGCGGCGGCGGTCTTGTCGTCCCGGACCAGCTTCACGGCCTTGTCCTGCTGGCGCAGCCAGACGGACAACGCCTGGGGGTACTTCGCCGCGAACGCCTTCGTCACCACGGCGAGGTCGGCGGTCAGCTTGCCCTTGGCGGCCAGCTCCCGGCTGGTGATCAGGGTGGTGCCGGTCTTGCGCAGCTCCGCGAGCGTGGGCGTCCACACGTACGCGGCGTCGATGTCGCCGCGCGTCCATGCCGCCTGGATGTCCGGCGGCTGCAGGTCGATGACCTGCACGCTGGACTCGGCCACACCCGCGTCGGCCAGGGCCGCGAGCAGGCTGTAGTGGGCGGTCGAGGCGAACGGGGTCGCGATCTTCTTGCCGGCCAGGCCGGCGAGCGAGGTGACGCCGGAGTCCTTGCGCACCACAAGAGACTCGTTGTCGCCGATCACGTCAAAGATCCACGGCACCTGGTACGGGATGTTGAGCGGCGCCGCGAGCCCGCGCGCGACCGGGCTCGACCCGGCGAGGCCGATGTCGATGCTGCCGGCCACGATCGCCGTGTTGACGTCGCCGCCGGAGTCGAACCTGCTCCAGGTGATCTTCGTGTTGGGCAGGGCCTTCTCCAGCCACTGCTGATCCTTGACGATCAGGTCACCGTTGGGGATCAGCTGATATCCGATGCGCAACTCGGCCGGAGCCGCCGGGTCGCCGCTGGCGGCGCCGCCGCCCGGTGAGTCCGTCGTGGCGCAGCCGGCGAGCCCGACCGTCAGGGCGACAGCGGCTAACAATGCGAAGGGGCGTACCACAGGTTTTCCTCTCAGATGCGGCCACGCCAGGGGGCGAGGCGGCGTTGGGCCAACTGGATGAAGCCGTCGATGAGCAGCCCGGACGCCCCGATGACGAGGATGCCAAGGATCACGACGGACGTGTTGTTGTAGCGCTGGGCGTCGCGGACCAGCCCGCCGATGCCGGGTACGCCGTTGATCGTCTCGGCGGCCACGACCGAGGTGTACGCCACGCCGACGGCCAGGCGTACGCCGGTGAGGATCTCGGGCAGCGCGGCGGGCAGCACCACCCGCCAGGGCAGCGCGAACCGGCCGGTGCCCAGCGAGCGGGCCGCATTGACATAGTCGTCCGGCACGCCGGCGACCGCGTCGGCCGTGGCGATCGCGACGATCGGCAGGGCCGCGATGAGCAGCAGCCAGACCTTCGGCTCCTCGTTGATGCCGAACCAGATCACCAGCAGGTACAGGTAGGCCAGCGGCGGCAGCGTGCGTACGAAGGTGATGAACGGTCCGAGCGCCGCGCGCAGCGCGGGTACGAGCGCGATGGCCAGGCCCAGCAGTACCCCGCCGACCATGCCGAACAGGCAGCCCAGCGCGATGCGCCGCAGGCTCGCCCCGAGGTGCTCGATGAGCAGGTACCCGGAGAACCCGCGGGTCGAGGTCACGATGAGCTGGTGCCACACCTCGCGGGGATGCGGCACGAACAGCGCCAGATCCGGTCGGGCGTCCGCGAAAGCCCACCACCCGGCCACGAAGGCCACCACGGCGGCGACCCCGATGACGACCCGCCTGATCATGGCGTCACGCGCGGCAGCACGTGCTCGCCGACGCGACGCGCCTCCTCCAGGTGCGGCCAGCCGGACAGGATGAACTCGTCCAGGCCCAACGCGGCGTACTCGGCCAGCCGCTGCGCCACCTGCTCGTAGCTGCCCACGAGCGCGGTGCCGGCGCCCTCGCGGACCAGGCCGACGCCCGCCCACAGGTTGGGGGCGACCTCCAGGCGGTCGGAGCCGCCGCTGTGCAGGGCGGTCATCCGGGCCTGCCCGACGGACTCCATGGAGGCGAACCGGGCCTGGGCGGCGGCGATCCGCTCGGGACTCATGCCGGCCAACAGCCGCGCCGCGTGCGCCCACGCCTCGTCGGCGGTCTCCCGCGCGATGACGTGCAGCCGGATGCCCAGGCGGAGCTGTCGCCCGTGCCCGGCGGCCAACTCGCGCATGCGGGCGATCCGCTCCGCGATGGCGGCCGGCGGCTCGCCCCACATGAGGTACGTGTCGGCCAGCCGCGCGGCGACGGCCTCGGCGGCCGGTGATGCCCCGCCGAAGTAGAGCGGCGGGCTGACCGGTCCCGCGGGCCTGCCCCGCTCCACCCGGTAGTGCGCGCCGTCGTAGTCGAACGGCTCGCCCGCGAACGAGGCCCGCACAATCTCCAGAACCTCGGCGGTACGCGCGTAGCGCGCGCCGTGATCGAGAAAGTCGCCGTACGCGCGCTGTTCGGCGGCCTGACCGCCCGTCACCGCGTTGAGCGCGAGCCGCCCGCCCGTCAACTCCTGAAACGCCGCCGCCTGCTGCGCGATGAGGGTGGGTAGGGCGAAGCCGGTGCGGAACGCGACGAGGAACCGCAGCCGCGACGTGCGCGCGGCGATCGCGCTGCACACGATCCACGGGTCGGGGCAACCGGCGCCGACCGGAGTGAGCGCGGCGGTGAAGCCGCCGTCCTCGGCGGCCCGGGCCACCTCGGTCAGGTAGTCGAGGGTGGCCGGACGGGGGTGGTCGGCCGCGCCGGCGGCCACGGTGGCTGAGCCGATCTGGTCGCCGTCGCCGGAGGTGGGCAGGAACCAATGGAAGAGCGTCACGGGGGTCGTTCCTTGTTCTGGCGTTCGTCACGGGCCGTCGGCGCGGCCCGTGAC
>JAEZGP010000353.1 GCA_023437285.1 Actinomycetes bacterium
CCGCTCGACGGCGTCGAACTGAGCGCCGACGAGCGCGCCGAGGCCGACCGTTGGGCCCTGGAGACGCAGCAGCTGCTGGCCGAACGCGACCGTGAGCGCAGCCGCTCGGTCATCGAGGTGGCGCTGCCCGCGCACCTGTCCGTGTCGCAGCTGGTGGCCCTGCGCCGCGACCCGCAGCGGCTGGCCCGGCGGCTGCGCCGCCCGCTGCCCGAGGCGCCGGACGTGTACGCCCGCCGGGGCACCGCGTTCCACCTGTGGCTCGAACAGCGCTTCGGCGCCGCACCCCTGCTCGACCTCGACGAGCTGCCCGGCTACGGCGACGTCGAGCCGGCCCCGGACGAGCACCTGCTGGCCCTGCAGGAGGCGTTCCTGGCCAGCGACTGGGCCGACCGGGTGCCCGTACGCGTGGAGGTGCCGTTCGCGACCGTCGTCGCCGGGGTGGTGGTGCGCGGCCGGATGGACGCCGTGTTCGCCGAGCCCGACGGCGGCTTCACGGTCGTCGACTGGAAGACCGGCCGCGAACCCACGGGCGTGGCCGCCGACGCGGCGGCGGTACAGCTCGCGGCGTACCGGCTGGCGTGGGCCGAACTGGCCGGCGTGCCGCTGGCCCGGGTGGGCGCCGCGTTCCACTACGTGGCGTCGGGGTCCACGGTCCGGCCCGTGGACCTGCTGGACGAGGCCGGCCTGACCGACCTGATCACCGCCGTACCGCAGGCTTCCCCATGACGCGTCGGTCACATTCCGCTGCGGGTTGCGGGTGTCGCTGTCCCGGGCGGCGCGCCGTGCGCGACCATGGCGTGGGGGTGGAGGTGACATGACGACGTCCGGCGCGCGGGAACTGCTCGTGGTGATCGGCCTGGCGCTGGCCGGGCTGGCGGTGGCCGCCACCGTCACCTTCGCCGCGGACGGCTACCGGCCAATGCCGCCGATCGTGGACGTCAGGTCACCCGACGGCCCGCTGCCCTAGTGGGCGGTGGCGGGCGGCACGCACAATGACAGGCGTCATGCCTTCGCAGAACCCACCATCCTCGTTCCCGTCGGGCCCGGTCACCGGTCGCCCCGACGCCGGGTGGTGGCCGTCGGCGCCGGCATCCCAGCCGCCGCCACGACAGTCCCGGAAGACCCTTTTCTGGTACGGGGGTGCGGCGGCGGCCATCGTCGCGGCCGGCCTGGTGGTGATCCTGGTGCTCGCGTTCAACGGCGGGCTGGGCGACGGGCGGGGGCTGCTGTCGGGCAACCCTGAGCCGCCGTCCGACGTGCGGCCCACGCTGGCCCGGCTGTGCCCGCCACCGACCGGCGGCGAGGCGTCCCCGGCGCCGTCGACCCCGCCCGCCCCGAAGGGCCCGCGTACGGCCGACGAGCAGGCGGGCATTTCCTACCGGGCGTACGGGGAGCCGTGGCAGCCCTGGCCGTACCTGTGGCGGATGGGCACCCTGGAGGTCCCCTACGGCAGCGGGCAGTACTTCGTCACCGAGACGTACCCGAAGGGTCAGTATCTGGCGTCGCTGCTGAGCGCCGCCGTGCCGGCCACCGTGAACGACAGCTTCGCCGTCGACCTGGCGTGCACCGGCAAGCAGGTGGCCGCCGACGTGCGCGCGGAGTACTACCCGCAGCCCAACCGGTTGGAGTCGCTACGCGAGGCGACCACGACGCTGGGCGGTCGCCCCGCCTGGGTGACGAAGTTCCGGGTCCACTTCGACGAGCAGGGCCTGCGCGCCAAGAGCGAACTGGTGGGCGTGGCCCTCATCGATGTCGGCCGCCCCACCGCCGCGGTCCTCTACGTCTCCGTCCCCGACACGGTCCGCGACTGGGAATGGATCGTCGACGACGTCTTCACCTCCGTCCGCCCCCTGTAACGCGTCTCGCCCAAAGCCCGCAGATTGCCCTTAGGTACGGAATTCGGTGGGCAATTCGGTACGCGATTGCCCTTAGCGCGGTGATGGGCCGCGGGGAGCGGGCGACCGGCCGGTCGACACCGGCGGGCGCACGGGGCGGTCCTCGGCGGCGCACGGGGCGGGTTCAGCGGCTAGGGTCGAAGGCGTGTCTGGTCTCCGATCTGCCTCAGACGTTCCCGCCGCACTGATCCCGACGGTCCCCTACGAGGTGGACCGGTTCACGCTGCCCAACGGGCTGCGGGTGGTGCTCTCACCCGACCGGTCCGCGCCCGTGGTCGGCGTCGCGGTCGTGTACGACGTGGGTATCCGCTCCGAGCCCGAGGGGCGCACCGGGTTTGCGCACCTCTTCGAACATGTCATGTTCCAGGGCTCCGAAAACCTGGAGAAACTAGCCCACTTCCGCCATATCCAGGGCGCGGGTGGCACATTCAACGGGTCCACCCACCTGGACTACACCGACTACTACGAGACCCTGCCGGCCAACGCCCTGGAGCGCACCCTGTTCCTGGAGGCCGACCGGATGCGCGGACCCCGGCTGACGGAGGAGAACCTGCGCAACCAGATCGACGTGGTCAAGGAGGAGATCCGGGTCAACGTGCTCAACCGGCCCTACGGCGGCTTCCCCTGGCTGAAGCTGCCGCCGGTGATGTTCGACTCGTTCGCCAACGCGCACGACGGGTACGGCTCGTTCGAGGACCTGGAGTCGGCCACGGTCAGCGACGCGGCGGACTTCTTCGCCAAGTACTACGCGGCCGGCAACGCGGTGCTGGCCGTCGCGGGCGACCTCGACCTGAAGGAGGCGAGGCGCCTGATCGAGGACCACTTCGGCGACGTGCCGGCCCGGCCGGCCCCGACCCGGCCGGACTTCGCCGAGCCCGACCTCACCAGCGAGCGGCGCAACGCGTACACCGACCCGCTGGCCCCCCTCCCGGCGGTCGCGGCCGCGTGGCGGGTGCCCGACCCGATCGCGAACGTCGAGGAGTACCTGCCCTACGTCGTACTCGCTGAGGTCCTGACCGACGGCGACGCGTCGCGGCTGGTCCGGCGGCTGGTCCTCAAGGACCGGTCGGTGACCAGCGTGGGCGGCTACATCGGCTTCATGGGCGAGCCGTTCGAGGTCCGCGACCCGACGGCCCTGCTGCTACAGGCCCACCTGCCGGCCGACGCGCCGACCGGCGGCGTTGACAAGGTCCTGAGCGTGATCACCGAGGAGGCCGACCGGCTGGCCCACGACGGGCTGGAGCCGGGCGAGCTGGCCCGCACGGTCGCGCGCATGGGCACCCACCTGCTGCGCGACACCGACGCGGTGCTGGGCCGGGCCCTGCGGATGGCCGTGATCGAGCAGCAGCGCGGCGACGCCGGCCTGGTCGGCGATCTCCCGCGGTTGCTGTCCGCGGTCACGGAGGAGCAGGTCCGCGCGGCGGCGGCCACCCTGGTCGCCCACCGTCGCGCGGTGGTCGAGGTTCAACCCGGAGGGGGTACGCGGTGAGCGCGGCGACGACGATGCGGGCCCTGCCCGAACTGGGCCCGAACCGGGAGCTGGCGCTGCCCGGCACCGAGGAGCGCACGCTCGACAACGGGCTGACCGTGATCGCGATCCAGCGGGCGTCCGTACCGCTGGTCGAGGTGCGCATGCGGGTGCCGTTCGGCACGACGGAGCTCGACCTGCCGGGCCTGGCCAGTTCGGCCGTGCTCAGCCAGACGCTGTTCTCCGGTACCGCCGAGATGTCCACCGTGGACATCGCCGTGGCGCTGCAGTCGGTCGGCGGCGCGTTGTCGGCGAGCATCGACCCCGACCGGCTGCTCGTCACGGGCAACGGCCTGGTCGACGGCCTGGACCGGATCCTGGCCATCTGCGCGGACGTGCTGACGGGGGCGGCGTACCCGGCCGACGAGGTGGTCACCGAGCGGTCCCGGCTGGCCGACCGCATCCAGGTGGCCCGCAGCCAGCCGGCGCACCTGGCCCGGGCGGCGCAGCTGCGGCGCATCTACGCCGGTCACCCGTACGCGGTGCAGACCCCCGAGCCGGACGACGTACGGGCGGTCGACACGGACCGGCTGCTGGCCCTGCACGCGGCGCGGGTGCACCCGGCCGGCGCGACCCTGGTCATCGTCGGCGACCTGGCCCCGCAGGCGGCCCTCGACGCGGCCGAGCGGGCGTTGAGCGGCTGGGCGGGCAACGGCGTGGACGCGACGACCCCGCCGATCCCCGACCTGCGTACGGGGCCGCTGGTGCTGGTGGACCGGCCCGGTTCGGTCCAGTCGTCGGTGCGCCTGGCGCTGCCGGCCGTCACCCGGACGCATCCCGACCACGCCGCGCTGCAACTGGCCAACCTCGTCTTCGGCGGCTACTTCTCGTCGCGGTGGGTGGAGAACATCCGCGAGGAGAAGGGGTACACGTACAGCCCGCACTCGATGATCGACCACTCGGTGGCCGGCTCGTCGCTGCTGCTGTCGGCCGACGTGGCGACCGAGGTGACCGGCCCGGCGCTGCTGGAGACGTGGTACGAGCTGGGCCGGCTGGCTACCCTGCCGCCGAGCGTGGAGGAGCTGGAGCAGGCCCGCCAGTACGCCTTGGGCTCGCTGCTGCTCGGCATGTCCACCCAGTCGGGCCTGGCCGGCCTGGCCAGCGCGTACGCCGGGTTCGGCCTGCGGCTGGATTTCCTGGCCACGCACGCGCAGCGGCTCGCGGAGGCGACCCGGGAAGAGGTGGCCGAGGTGGCCGCCCGCTACCTGGCGCCGGCGCAGGCGGTCACCGTGGTGCTCGGCGACGCCGAGAAGGTGACCGGTCCGCTGTCGACCCTCGGGCCGGTCGAGCGGACGGCGGCCGAGCGCGCGTGACCACGCCCGACGCCACGGCGGCCCCGTCCAACGGCGCGGCCTCGGCGGGCGGAGCGGGCC
>JAEZGP010000420.1 GCA_023437285.1 Actinomycetes bacterium
GGGTGACCCCGGCGCCGTCGGCCCAGGGCCGCAGCGCGTCGATCTCGGCGGCGTGGTCGTGGTTGCCGGCGATGACCACCACCGCGTCGGCGTGCCGGCGCAGCGCCGACAGGGCCCGCACGACGAGCTTCTTCGACTCGGCCGCGGGGGTGGCGGTGTCGAACAGGTCGCCCGCGACGATGACCAGGTCGGGCCGCTCGCCCTCGGCGATCTTGATGATCTCCGCCAGGACGGCGACCTGCTCGTCGGCGCGCGACTGTCCCTTGAGGACCTTGCCGACGTGCCAGTCGGAGGTGTGCAGGATCTTCACGGGCGCCTCCCCTCTCAGAACGGGATGTCGTCGTCGGGCAGCGACCCGCCGGGCGGCGCCGTCCGGCTGCCGGCGCCCACCACCGCGAACGGGTCGCTCGACTGCACCAGCGAGCGCAGCGTGGCGCTCGGCGCGGCACCCGCCTCGGCCGGCCGGGTCGCCCAGGCCGGGAACGGGAACTCCACCACCAGCGGCACGGGCAGCTCCGGCTGGGCGACGAACATCGTGCCCGGCTTGGCGATGAGCGCCCGGGCCCGCTGCGCGGGCGGCAGGAACCCGTACTCGGGGCGCGACGCCTCCGCCGGGTCGAGCCGGCCGACCACCCGGATGGCGGAGTTGGCCACGATGCGCCGCTCCACCTCGCTGGCCGTCTGCTGCGCGCCGATGAGCACCACGCCGAGCGAGCGGCCGCGCTCGGCGATGTCGAGCAGCACCTCCTTGATCGGCGAGGTGCCCTCGCGCGGGGCGTACTTGTTGAGCTCGTCGAGCACGACGAACAGCAGCGGCCGGGCCGTGCCGGCCTTCTCCTTGCGCTCGAACTCCGAGCGCAGGGTCACGCCGACCACGAAGCGCTGCGCGCGGTCGGGCAGGTTGTGCAGGTCGACCACGGTGACCTGGGCGCTCTCCGCCGTATTGATCTCGTGCGGGGCGCTGCCGCGCAGGTCGCCGCGCACCAGCCGGGACAGGTCCTTCGCGCTGGCCACCAGCCGCCGCAGGAACGCGTTGACCGTGCCCAGCCCCACGGCCGTGCCGGCCCACTCGCCGCGCGTCTCGTCGTCGGCCAGCCGCTCGGAGATGAGGTCGACCAGGTCGCTGTAGGAGTTGACCCGCTTGCCGTCGAGCACCACGCCGCCGTCCGCGGGCTGGGCGTGGCGGTGCAGGTACGCCGTCACGGAGTGGACCACCATCGTGTACTGCTGACGGTCGTCGTCGGCGTCGGCGAACACGTACGGCAGCAACCGGTTGGCGCAGAAGTCCGCCACGGTCCAGTAGAACGAGTCGACGCCGGTGAGCCGGCTGGCCACGTCGGGGGAGCCGGTCAGGTCGCCGGGCCGGGGCGGGGCGAACACCCGCACGTCCGGGAACGGCCCGGCGTCGAGGCCCAGGCGCGAGTACGCCTTCTCGGTCGCCGCGTCCAGCCGGGTGTTGGGGTGGTCGAGGAAGAGCAGGTCCTCGCCCTTGACGTTGAAGATGAGGGCCCGGGTGTTGGCGGTCTCGCCGGCCCCGCCGAGCACCCCCGAGCGGAACACCGAATAGAGCAGCCAGGTCGCGAAGCTGGTCTTGGTGGCCACGCCGGAGATGCCGGAGATGGACACGTGCGCGCCGCGGCTGCCGTCGAGGAAGTCGGCGTTGAGGAACACCGGCGCGCCGTCGCGGCCCAGCCCGATCGGGACCGTGCGCTCCATCCGGTCGAAGTACAGGGCCGCCGCGCGGGTGGCGCCCTCGGCCCGGCGCACCACGGCGCCCGGCTGCGGCGGCACGTACACCTCCGGGTCGACCCGGGTGGTGGTGATCTCGGCGGCCTCCTGCACCTGGGCGGGCAGCGTGCCGTCGGCGATGGCGAACACGTCGGAGTCGAACACCGCGCCCTCGTGCCGGGCCCGCACCTGCGTCACCACGCCGGCGATGGCCACCGGACCGGGCTGTTCCCCGCCGGTGGGCGGCAGCTCCCGGGTGGTCACCACCACGTCGTCGAGCTGCAGGTACGCCCCCGGGGCCACGGCCACCCAGTACTGCAGCGGGGTCGCGTCGGCCGTGCCGAGCACCCGGCCCACCACCGGGCCGTGCGCGTCAGGCGGAGCCAGCTCGCCCATGTCACTCCTCTCCCGGACCTCGCCCGCCGCTCCCGGCGGTCATGGTCACCTACCGGTATGACATCGCCGCGGGCGCGACGATACCGAACATGCGTCCCATTGGCCCGGCGGCGCGCCAGGTTATCCACAGCTGGTTGTGGACGGACACCGCTCAGCGGGCCCGCGCGTACATCGTGATCAGGCAGTCTTCGGCGAACAGCGCGTGCACCAGGCGCATGCCCAGCGGCGCGGCCGGCGTCGGACCGGTCACGATGCGCTCCGCGCCGGCGCCGGCCAGCAGCGGCGAGAACGTCAGGCACAACTCGTCGACGAGGTCGGCGGCGACGAGCCCGCCGAACAGGTGCGGTCCGCCCTCCGAGAGCACGTGGGTGAGGCCCCGCTCGTGCAGCCGCTCCAGCGCGACACCGAGGTCGACTGCCGTCATCCCGCACGAGATGACGTCGGCGACCTCGGCCAGGGCGGCGCCGCCGGGGGCCCGCGCGCCCGGGGGGGGGGGGGTGGACC
>JAEZGP010000470.1 GCA_023437285.1 Actinomycetes bacterium
GGCCACGCCCGCCCGACGACGAACCCTATGAGGCGAACGAGGAGGCCCAGTCGGGCTTCGCGGCGCTGCTGCGCCGCCGCTGGCCGCTCGTCGCGGCGAGCCTCGTTCTCGTCGCCGGTACCGTCGCCGCGATCACGGCCCCCGACGACGAGAAAGGCAACGCCCCCGCGACCGTCCTCGGTGCGGCCGGCTCCGCCCCGCCCGGCACGTCGAAGGCCCCGCGACCGCAGGCCACGGGCGGCCAGGACGCCCTACCGGCCACCGACGTGCGCCTGCGCGACGAGCAGCGCAGCGTCACGATCTCCTGGCGCGACGCGAGCGACGGCGCGGCCGTCGCGCACCTGGAGGTCACCCGCGACGGTCAGATCCTTTTCGCGGGCGACATGCCGGCCGGCGTCGACCACTACCGCCTCGACGGCCTGAGTCCTGACCTGAACCTCTGCGCCACCGTCACGCTGATCTACCCGCACGCCGCGTCCGCCGCGTCGCCGCCCGTCTGCACCGACCGCTGACGGCCGCGCGCATAGCGGCCGGCCCGTCCAACGTGGACGCCGCCGCGCAGGTGCGCGTCGAGCCGCGGTTGCCGGAGGTCGGCTAGCCTTCCTCGTCGCGGGCACGAGCCACGATGAGGTCCCGGTACTCGTCGTGGCGGTTGATGAAGGCCGCGATGAACGGGCACAGGGGAACGATCTGCCCGCCCTGGGCCCGGATGTCGTCCAAGGTGCCGCGGGCCAGGACGCTGCCCAGGCCCCGGCCCTCGAACTCGGGCAGGATCTTCGTGTGCGTCAGCGCCAGCGCGTCCGGCCGCCGGCGGTACAGCGCGTAGCCCGCGAGCTGACCGTCGACGTGGATCTCGTAGCGGCTCGCCGCCTCGTTGTTGATGAGCTCCGTGGCCACCGTCCCAGCCTATCTCGCGGGCCGGTCAGCTCAGGATCGCGCGGAAGCGTTCCTCCGCGGTGTCCAGTTGCTCGTAGATGTGCTCCTTGACGTCCTCGGCGAGCGGGGTGTCGGGCAGCGCCACGAGCCGGCGCAGCGTGGGCACCAGCGGGGCATACTTGGTGGCGGCGCGGGCGACCTTCGGGCCAGTGGTGTGCACGATGCCCACCCCGTTGTCGGTGAAGTCGCTCACCTTGATCACCCGTGCCCAGGGGGTGCGGGTGAGGCTCGTCTCGACGTGCTCGCGGTACTGCTCGTCCGCGTCGCGCTCCGGGTCGTACTCGGGATTGGTCACCGCGCGGACCAGATCGGCCACGCGGGGGTTGAACCGCGCGGCGATCGCGGCCAACGCCGCCTCGACGACATCGCCGTCGGTGCGGCCCGCCAGTTCGGCCGGATGGTCCTCCACGGCATCGTGCAGCAGCGCCGCGACCAGCACGTCGGCGTCGTCGATCTGGTAGTAGCGCTTGATGCGGATGGCCGTGCGCAGCAAATGGTTGAGGTAGGGCTCGCGGACGCGACGGTCGTCGCGGTGCAGCTCGGCGGCGAGATCCAGGGCGTCGGCCAGCACCGCCTGGTCGGCCGCCGGCAGGTCGGCGACCTCCAGCAGGAAACGCTCCCGCAGGCCGGCCTCGCCGTGGATCTCCGTGACCGCGTGCAGCGGCATGGTCATGAGGTACCGAGGGGAAACGTCCTCCATGTCTGACAGGTATACCGAACCGGGGCCCACCTGTAACGTCGGCGCGAGTGACCTAATGCCGTCACAGCGACGTCGCCGGATCGAAACTCTGGCCGTTAGGCTGACCGCGTGGACATCATCTCGCGGGGGTTCGCGGGTCGGGGACGCGTCGACCCGCACCTGCCGCCGGGGCAGTACCTGACCCATGACTTTCCGGTCCTCTCGGCCGGGCCGACCCCCCGCGTGGACACCGCGACCTGGCAGTTCACCATCACGACCGAGACGGGCGAGCAGCACGCGTGGGACTGGGCGGCGCTGATGGCGCTGCCGGTGGACACCCCGCACGTCGACCTGCACTGCGTCACCAAGTGGTCCAAGCTGGGCACGAGCTGGGCGGGCGTGAGCGTCGACGCGCTGTTCGCCGACGTCGAGACGGCCGCCGATTTCGCGCTGGTCCACTCCTACGGTGGGTACACGACCAACCTCCCGTTGGAGGACCTGCTTGACGGCCAGGCGTGGATCACCTACGGGTACGAGGGGGAGCCGCTCGCGCCGGAGCACGGCGGACCGGCCCGGCTGCTCGTACCCCACCTGTACCTGTGGAAGAGCGCCAAGTGGGTGCGCGGCATCACCCTGCTGACCGAGGACGAGCCCGGTTTCTGGGAGGGCGTCGGCTACCACAACTACGGTGACCCGTGGCGCGAGCAGCGGTACTGGGGCGACTGACGTGGCGCCCGGCCGAGCTGGTCTCCGCCCGGGCCGAGACGTCCGCCGCCCGCACCCTCGTCTTCGACGTGCCCGACTGGCCGGGCCACCTCGCCGGCCAGCACGTCGACCTGCGCCTCACCGCCGAGGACGGCTACACCGCCCAACGCTCGTACTCCCTGGCCTCGGCGGCGGGCGGGCGGGTCGAGCTGACCGTGCAGCGCGTCGACGGCGGCGAGGTGTCGGGCTACCTGGCCGACGTCATGGCGCCGGGCGACCGGTGCGAGGTGCGCGGCCCGGTCGGCGGCTACTTCACCTGGGACCCCGAGGACCCGTCGCCGGTGCTGCTGGTGGCGGGCGGGTCGGGCCTGGTGCCGCTCATGTCGATGGTGCGTACCCGCGCCGAGGCCGGCTCCCGCGTGCCGTTTCGCCTCATCTACTCCGTGCGTACGCCCGCCGACGTGCTCTACGCCGACGAGCTTCGCCGCCGGGTCCGCGACGACAAGGGCCTCGACATCGAGTACGCGTACACGCGCGTCGCGCCGGGCGGGACGCGCCGGCCGGTGGGGCGGGTCGACGCGGCTCTGCTCGGCGCGGCCGGTTGGCCGGCGCGGTTCGCCCCGACCTGCTATGTCTGTGGCCCGACGGCCTTCGTGGAGGCGGTGGCCGATTTGCTGGTGGGTGCGGGACATGACCCCGGGCGGGTGCGAACGGAGCGGTTCGGCTGATACTGGTGGACGACGGACGAGAGCGGGGAGTGTGCGTGGCCGACGAGATGTCGTTCGTGGACGGCAATGAGCTGGCCGGGGCGTTTCGCGAGCTCTTCGCGGTGGATGTGACCACCGCCCGGGGCGCCTGCGTGGCGTGTGGGCTCACCGGCGAGGTGGCCCAGGCCCACGTGTACGACCGGGGTCCTGGCCTGGTGGCGCGGTGCCGGGGCTGCGACGCGGTGCTCGTGCGGCTGGTCCGCGCGGCCGACCGCGCATGGCTGGACCTGCGCGGCGTGACCTGCCTGGAGTTTGCGCTGCCCGATCCTGCGTAATTGTGTCTGTAGCGGGCTCCTGCCCGGGCCGGAGGGACGCCGGCCCGGGCAGGTTTTTTGTGTCCTCCCGCGATGGCCGCCCGCTATCCGCCGGCAGGCACGGTTACGTAACTCACAGTTCGCCCAAAGCGTCGGGCGAATAGCCATGTTTGCGGGCAATGACCGTTCCTAGTGGTCCACTTATCTATTGCTCGTCATAACTTGTCGCTTTCGCACGACTATGTGGTGTCCGAATCGGCCGCCGTCCGCCCGGCCCGACGCGATGGACAGGGCTCTGACCTGCACATACGGTGAGGGACCCCTCGGTTCTCGCAAAGTTGGTGCCCGTGTCCCCCATCCCCCTGCGCCGGTCACCTGACCGGCACAAGGTCCTGTCCCGAACTGCCAACACCTTCCTCGCGCTGGCCGCCGTGACGTTCACCGGCGTGATCGGCGTGGCCGCCGCGTCCCCCTCGGCGGCTGCGGCGGCGGACCGCATCGACCC
>JAEZGP010000554.1 GCA_023437285.1 Actinomycetes bacterium
ACCGTCGGCCGGCACGGCGGAAGAGTGCCCGTCCGGCGGCACGGCGGGAGGGTGCCTGCCGGCCGGTGTCCCGGCGCGGTCGCCGGTCGCCGGCCTGAGGGTCATGCGGCTACCTCGGCCGTGCTCGCGTGCCACATGTCGGCCACCGAGGTGGCCACGTCGATCGTCGGGCGCCAGCCCAGCACGGCGCTGGTCACCGTGATGTCGGCGCGCTGCCAGGTGAGCGACGCGGAGTGCGGCGACCCGGCGCCCGTCTCCCGTACGGGTGGGCAGCCGGCCGCGTCGGCGGCGGCCGCGGCCAGCTCCCGCAGCGCGGTGGCCCGGCCGGAACCCACGTTGAGTACGCCCGGCAGCCCCCGGTCCGTCGTGGCGGCGGCGACCACGGCGGACGCCACGTCGCGGGCGTCGATGAGGTCGCGGTGCCCGTCGAGCGGGCCGACCGTGGCCGGCCCCCCGCTGGCCCGGGCCCGCCGCAGTTGCGCGACCAGCCGCCCGGCGAGCTGGTTCTCGGACGCCCCGGGCCCGATCGGATTGAACACGCGCAGCACCGTGACGTCGAGCTCGCCCCGGGCGGCGACCGCCAGCGCCGTCCCGGCCAGCTTCGTCACCCCGTACGGGCTGTTCGGCGCCGTCGGCGTGCGCTCGGTGACGGCGATCCCGAAGGGCGTGATCCCGTACTCGGCGGCCGAGCCGAGGTGGATCAGCCGGCCGTCGTGACCGGCGCGGCACAGGGCCGAAAGCAGCGTCGCCACCGCCACGACGTTGCCGCCGACCAGTTGCGTCGGGTCGGTGCCGGTGACGCCGGTGCAGTTGACCACGGTGTCGGGCGCGGCCGCGCGCACCAGGTCGGCCACGGTGGCGGGGCCCGCCGTGGCCAGGTCGATCTGATGATCGACCACGCCGGCCCGGCGGCCGGCCGTGACGACCTCGGTGCCCGGCCGCGCGGCGAACGCGGCCGCGACGTGGCGGCCGAGGAAGCCGGTGGCGCCGAGCACGAGGACGCGGGTCACGACCGGGCGCCCTTGAGCAGGATGTCGCCGAGCAGGTCGAACTCGGCGTTGGCCCGGTCGTAGTCGTCCGGGCGGCCGATGTCGAGCCAGTGGCCCTCGAACGGGTACGCCCGGGGGTCGAGGTTGTTGGCGAGCAGGTCGAGCACGAGCTCGTCGAAGCCCAGGGGCAGGCCGGGGGTGTAGCGGTCGAGCACGCTGGCGGTCAGCCCGTAGACGCCCATGCTGACCCGGTAGTCGATGGTCGGCTTCTCGGTGAAGTCGACGATGTGCTCGCCGTCGGTTGCCAGTACGCCAAAATCGATCTTGACTTCGCGGCCGTAGGTGGCGACGGTGAGCCCGGCGCCGGACGCGCGGTGGGTGCGCATGAGGTCGCCGAAGTCCAGGTCGGTGAGGATGTCGCCGTTCATCACGATGAAGTGCTCGGGCAGCCGGTCCCGCATGGTCAGCAGCGGGCCGATCGTGCCCAGTGGGCTGTCCTCGGTGGCGTACTCGACGGACTGCATGCCCCACTGGCTGCCGTCGCCGACGTACGCGCGGATGAGGTGACCGAGGTGGCCGATGGCCAGGGTCACGGAGTGAAAACCGTGCCAGGACAGCTGCCGCATGATGATCTCAAGGATCGAGTACCGTTCGCCGATAGGGACGAGTGGCTTGGGCAGGCTCGTGGTGTACGGCCGCAGCCGCACGCCCTTGCCGCCAGCCAGGATCACGGCGTGCATGGGTGAGACCTCCTCACTTGGGGAGCGGATCAGACCGCGTAGCTGCCGGGGCGGTAGCGGGCCAGGTTGCCCGGGTCGCAGAACCAGTCGATGGTGAGCTTCAGGCCGTCGGCGAGGGTGTGTTGTGGCGCCCAGCCGGTGGCCGCGCGCAGCTTGGTGGCGTCGCAGACCAGGCGCATGACCTCGGAGTTGTCCGGACGCAGGCGCTGTTGGTCGGCGCGGACCGGCACCGGCCGGCCCATCAGCTCGGTGATCTGGGTGACCAGGTCGCCGACGGATATCTCGCCGCCCGTGCCGGCGTTGAACAGCTCGCCGACCACGGCTTCGGCCGGCGCCGTGCCGACCGTGACGAAGGCCGAGACGGTGTCGGCCACGAAGGTGAAGTCGCGGGTCGGGGTGAGCGCACCCAGCCGGATCTCGTCGGCGCCGGCCGCGAGCTGGCTGATCACGGTGGGGATGACGGCCCGCGCGCTCTGCCGGGGGCCGAACGTGTTGAACGGCCGCAGCGTCACGGCCGGCACCGCGAAGCTGTCGTGGTAGCTCTCGACCAGCTTGTCGGCGGCGAGCTTGCTCGCCGCGTACGGCGACTGGGTCTGCTGCGGGTGCGTCTCGGCGATCGGTACGGTGCGGGCGGTGCCGTAGGTCTCGCTGGTCGAGGTGTGCACCAGTCGGGGGGTGCCCTCGGCGCGGACGGCATCGAGGACGTTGAGCGTGCCGATGACGTTGGTATCCACATAGGAGCGCGGCGCGCGGTAGGAGTACGGGATCGCGATGAGCGCGGCCAGGTGGTAGACGACCTCGGCGCCCTCGACGACCTCGCGGGCACACGCCGGGTCGCGCACGTCCCCGGAGATCACCTCGACGTTGGCCAGCACATCACGGCCGAGGGAGTCGAGCCACCCCCACGAGCCGAGCGAGTTGTACTGCGCCAGGGCCCGCACCCGGTGGCCGTCCGCCACGAGTCGCTCCACCAGGTGTGAGCCGATGAAGCCGTCCGCGCCGGTCACGCCGACCATGCCTGCCATGTGAAGCTCCTTAACGATGCTGGGTGGCTCTGCTCAGGACGACCAGGCCGTAGGACAGGAGAACGAGGGTCAGGCCGGTGGCGACCGCGAGCTGCAGCGCCGTCACGTCGACCCGGTAGCCGGCGCGGGATCCAAGGGCCGCGACGAGACACTCGACGACCAGCGCGGCGGCCCCGGCGCCGACCGCGACGTGGCGTACGCCGCACGCCATGAGCAGCAGCGCGAGGAAGAACGCGCTGCCGAGCACACCGGCCGCGACGAGCGGCTCGGCCGGCGGCACCGCGCCGCTGGCCAGGAAGGTCAGGCC
>JAEZGP010000579.1 GCA_023437285.1 Actinomycetes bacterium
GTCGGCGGCCGCGGCCGGGTCGGCGATGCGGTACGTCACCGTGGCCTGCACGGTGACGTCGGCGAAGTCGCTGGTCCGGGCGTGAAAGAGCAGCGGCAGCTCGCGGTCGTCGACCGGTACCTCGGACAGGACGGCCACGAGCGGCCGGTACCAGAACGACAGCCCGACACCCTCCCGCTTGACCTTGCCGCTGGCCTGGTGGCGTACCCAGCGGGTCGGCGCGCCGCGCAGGTGGCGCAGAAAAAGGCGCCGGGTGATATCAGCCATCGCGAGTGTTCCTCCCTCAAAGACCCCCGACCGCCGACAATGTAGCGATCAGCGACCAGTCCCAGGGACTGTGGGCGGCGTCACGGGTCTGAGATGCTGGATCCAGCGGTGACGGGACGGCGTTGGACGCATACCCTGCGGTAGCAACGTCCCGTGGCCGGGGCCCCTGAGACCCCACGCGCCACACCCCTACCGGGGACCGCGTGGACTCGGCACACAGTCGCGCCGCGCGCGGACACCCCGCAGCAGCGCACCGATGACAGGGAGACAGGATGGCGAGAGGCGCGAAAGCCGCCGCCCCCAGCCCGACGGCTGGCGGCACGCCCCCGGAACCGGAGTACGTCCAACTGCTCACCCCCGCCGGCGAGCGCGTGGCCCAGTCCACGGGTGCGGACGGCGTGACGTATGCGGTCGACTTCACCGACGAGGACATCCGCGGCCTCTACCGCGACCTCGTCGTCGTGCGCAAGCTGGACACCGAGGCCACCGCCCTGCAGCGGCAGGGTGAGCTGGGCATCTGGGCCAGCCTCCTCGGGCAGGAGGCGGCGCAGGTCGGCTCCGGCCACGCGTTGCGACCCCAGGACATGGTCTTCCCGACCTATCGCGAGCACGGCGTGTTGCACGTACGCGGGATCGACCCGCTCAAGCCGCTGGCCCTGTTCCGCGGCGTCAACTACGGCGGTTGGGACCCGATCGCCGATAAGTTCAACCTGTACACGATCGTGATCGGCGCGCAGACGCTGCACGCCACCGGGTACGCCATGGGCATCGCCAAGGACGGCAAGATCGGTGGCGACGACGGCGAGGCGGTCGTCGCCTACTTCGGCGACGGCGCGTCGGCGCAGGGCGACGTGAACGAGTCGTTCGTGTGGGCCAGCGTCTTCAACGCCCCGATCGTGTTCTTCTGCCAGAACAACCAGTTCGCGATCTCCGAGCCGACCGACCGGCAGACGCGGGTCCCGCTCTACCGCCGCGCCGCCGGCTACGGCTTCCCCGGCGTACGGGTCGACGGCAACGACGTACTCGCCTGCTACGCGGTGACCCGTGCGGCGCTGGACAACGCCCGCCACGGCAACGGCCCGACGCTCATCGAGGCGTACACGTACCGGATGGGTGCGCACACGACCTCCGACGACCCGACCCGCTACCGCATCTCCAGCGAGGTCGAGGCGTGGCAGGCCAAGGACCCGATCGACCGGGTCCGGGCCTACCTGACCAAGCAGGGCACGAGCGCCGACTTCTTCGACGAGGTCGACGCCGACGCCGCCCGGCAGGCCGTTGACCTGCGCGAACGCCTGCTCGCGCTGCCGGACCCGCAGCCGACGCAGATGTTCGACAACGTGTACCCGCACGGCTCGGCCGAGGTCGACGCCCAGCGCGAGGGATTCGTGGCCTACTCCGCGTCGTTCGAGGGAGGCCACTGACATGGGCGAGATCCTCACCATCGGCAAGGCCCTCAACGCCGGCCTGCGCCGCGCCATGGAGGACAACGACCGCGTCCTGATCATGGGCGAGGACGTCGGCAAGCTCGGCGGCGTCTTCCGCATCACCGACGGACTGCAGAAGGACTTCGGCGAGGAGCGGGTCATCGACACCCCGCTCGCCGAGTCGGGCATCGTCGGCACCGCCGTCGGCCTGGCCCTGCGCGGCTACCGGCCCGTCTGCGAGATCCAGTTCGACGGCTTCGTCTTCCCCGCGTACGACCAGATCGTGTCGCAGGTGGCGAAGATGCACTTCCGCTCGGCCGGCCACGTCCGGCTGCCGATCGTCATCCGGATCCCGTTCGGTGGCGGCATCGGCGCCGTGGAGCACCACTCCGAGTCGCCGGAGGCGTACTTCAGCCACACGGCCGGCCTCAAGGTCGTCGTGTGCGGCAACCCCGCCGACGCGTACTTCATGATCCAGCAGGCGGTCGCGAGCGACGACCCGATCATCTTCCTGGAGCCCAAGCGGCGGTACTGGGAGAAGGCCGAGGTCGACCTCGACACCCCGCTGTCGGAGGCGTACCCGCTGCACGCCGCGAAGGTGGTGCGCCCCGGCCGGGACGCGACCCTGGTCGCGTACGGTCCGATGGTCCGTACCGCGCTCGACACGGCCACGGCCGCCGCCGAGGAGGGCCGCGAACTCGAGGTCATCGACCTGCGCTCGCTCTCCCCGCTCGACCTCACCCTCGTGTACGACTCGGTGCGCCGCACCGGCCGGCTCGTCGTCGTGCACGAGGCGCCCGGCAACCTGGGCCTGGGCTCGGAGGTGGCCGCCCGGGTCACCGAGGAGTGCTTCTACTCCCTGGAGGCCCCCGTGCTGCGCGTCACCGGCTACGACACCCCGTACCCGCCCGCGCGGCTGGAGGAGGAGTACCTGCCGGACCTAGACCGGGTGCTCGACGCCGTCGACCGCTCGTTCGGCTGGTGACGCCCGTGAGCGAGCGTCAGCGAGCGAACCATCAGCGCGGGGTCAGGTCACGGCGGCGCCGGAGCGAAGCGGAGGTGACGGCGTGACGCGCGTACGGGAGTTTCCGCTGCCCGACCTGGGCGAGGGCCTGCTGGAGGGCGAGATCCTCAGCTGGCTGGTCAAGGTCGGCGACACGATCACCCTGAACCAGCCGATCGTCGAGGTGGAGACGGCGAAGGCGGCGGTGGAGATCCCGGCGAAGTGGGCCGGCAAGGTCATCGCGATCTACCACGCGGAGGGCACGACCGTCGAGGTCGGCAGCCCGATCATCGCCATCGACACCGACCCGGACGCGGGCGACCTGCCGGCGCCGGCCGGTCCGGCAGACGCCGCCGGCGGCAACGGCGGGCGTACGCCCGTACTCGTGGGGTATGGACC
>JAEZGP010000592.1 GCA_023437285.1 Actinomycetes bacterium
GGCCACCCCCGCACCCGTCCGGGCCGCGGGGCGGCACCCAGGGGCGCGGGCCGACCGTCTACGGCGCCCGCCCGGCCGAGCCCAACATCGCGGCCATCGCCGAGCCGACCCCGCCGGTACCCGTCTCGCCCGTACCCGCCCAGGCGTCGCCCGACGCCCCCGGCTCCGTGTCGCCGGCGCTGGTCTCGGCCGCCCCCGGCGAGAGCACCAACCCCGAACAGCTGCTCGCGGCCATCGAACTGGACCTCGACCCCGCGACGCTCTACGAGACCACGCGCGACCCCGAGCCGCTTACCGAGATCCGCGACCTGCTCACCGCGCGGATCAACGGGTCGGAGGACAACGCCAGCCGCGCCCGCCTGCTGGGTTTGCGCTCGGTGGTGGCCCGGGTGCTGGGCGACGTCCGGGCGGCGCACGCCGACGCCAAAATGGCGCTCGTCCACGCGGAGGCCACCGGTCAGCTGCGGCGCATCGCCATCGCCAAGTCACGGCTGGCCAACGTTCTCGTGCAGCTCGACGAGCACGCCGAGGCAGACCAGCTGTTCGCCGAGGCCAACACCAACGAGCTGCCCGAGCGGCTGCGCGCCGCGATCCACCACTACGCCGGCAAGTGCGCGTTCGCGCAGAACCGCTACATGGAGGCGATCCAGCACTTCGAGCAGGCGCTGGAGCTGCGCCGCGACGGCGACCCCGAGCTGGTCGCCGCGACCGAGGTCGCCTTGGACTCGCTGTTCTCCCGGGTCGCCGAGCGCGGCTGGGGGCCCTACCCGCGACCGCGCGAGGAGATCCTGCGCACCCACCGCCCGCCGGTGCCCCAGTTCGACGAGGGTGCCGACCGGTGGGGCTACCAGGACGCCAACGGCAACTGGCCGATCCCGCCGCAGTTCGCCGACGTGCAGCCGTTCCGCGACGGGGTCGCCTGGATCCGGCCCGTGGGCCTGGAGACGTGGGGGCTCATCGACGAGGCCGGCCGCGCGCTGATCCACCCCGCCAACGGCTTCCTCGGCGTGGCGAGCTTCTCCGACGGCCTGGCCTGGGTGTCCCGCGACGGCGTGGGCGGCTGGCTGGCGATCGACAAGGCGGGCCGGGTCCTGCTCGGCGGCAACTTCGACGACGTACGCCCGTTCAGGCGCGGCATCGCCGCCGTACGCCAGAACGGCAAGTGGGGCGCCGTGGAGCGCACCGGCCGGCTCGTCGTGCCGTTCGCGTTCGACGCGTTCGCCACCGGGCTCGCCGACGGCCGCTACGTCGACGGTTTTACCGACGAGGGCCTCGCGGTGGTCGAGGTCGGCGGCCGCAAGGGCGTCATCGACCGTACGGGCCGCCAGGTCGTACCGCCGGTCTACCCGACCGTGGTGGTGCACCCCGTCGCGTACCTGATCGTGGACGACAACCACCGGTGGGGCGCGCTGGACCGGCACGGCCGGCCGCTCATCGACCCGGTGCACGCCAGCCGCAGCGCGGTCGGCCTGGAACTCGAGGACCTCATGGCGGACAGCCGTCCGCTCCTCTGAGGCCCGCCGGCCCGGCTAGGGTCGGTGTCATGGAGTTTCGTCATCTGGGCCGCTCCGGCCTCATCGTCAGTGAAATCTCGTACGGCAACTGGATCACGCACGGCTCGCAGGTCGAGGAGGACGCGGCCACCGCGTGCGTACGGGCCGCGCTCGACCTCGGCATCACCACGTTCGACACCGCGGACGTGTACGCCGGCACCCGCGCGGAGGAGGTGCTCGGCCGCGCGCTCAAGGGCGAACGGCGCGAAGGCCTGGAGATCTTCACAAAGGTGTACTGGCCGACCGGCCCGGGCCGCAACGACCGGGGCCTGAGCCGCAAACACATCATGGAGTCCATCAACGGGTCGCTGCGCCGGCTACAGACCGACCACGTCGACCTCTACCAGGCGCACCGCTTCGACGTTGCCACGCCGCTCGAGGAGACCATGGAGGCGTTCGCCGACGTCGTCCACAGCGGCAAGGCGCACGCCATCGGGACCTCCGAGTGGACCGCCGAGCAGCTGCGCGAGGGCCACAAGCTGGCCCGGGAGCTGCGCATCCCGTTCATCTCCAACCAGCCGCAGTACTCCATGCTGTGGCGGGTCATCGAGGCCGAGGTCGTACCCGCCTCCCAGGAGCTGGGCATCGGCCAGATCGTCTGGTCGCCCATCGCGCAGGGCGTACTCACCGGAAAGTACCTGCCGGGACAGCCGCCGCCGGCCGGCTCGCGCGCCACGGACGAGAAGTCCGGCGCGCAGTTCATCTCCCAGTTCATGACCGACGACGTGCTTACCCGGGTACAGCAGTTGATCCCGCTCGCGCAGCAGGCCGGGCTGACCATGGCGCAACTCGCCGTGGCGTGGGTGCTGCAGAACCCGAACGTATCGTCGGCGATCGTCGGCGCGTCGCGCCCTGAACAGCTCGAGGACAACGTGAAGGCGTCGGGCGTCACCCTGGAGCCAGACCTGCTGAAGGCGATCGACGACATCCTCGACCCGATCGTGGAACGCGACCCCACCAAAACCCAGGTCCCCAAGTCCCGCCCATAACCCGTCCCCACCGGCCCTGCCCCCACCCCGCCCCATCCCGACGCTCCCCGCCCCCCGCCCGCCCCGCCCGCCCGCCCCAACGCGACGTTTGGACAGTTACGCGTGTTATCCGCCCCCAGGATTCGGCGCGTAACTGTCCAAACAATCGCCCGACAGGACGCGCCGGTCGCGCCGACCACGTCGCGTGCCGTGCCCGTCGACGCG
>JAEZGP010000597.1 GCA_023437285.1 Actinomycetes bacterium
GTGGTGGGCTCAGCGCCGTGCCGCTGGGGCCACCGCGGCGGGTCGGCGGCGTCGCCAAGGCGCTCACCAGCCGGCTCGCCCGCACCGACGAGCGGCTGCTCGGCCGCCGCGACGCGGCGCCCGTACCGGTGATGGTGAAGCTCGACTACGACCCGGTGGCGACCTACACCGGCAACGTGCCCGGGCTGGCCGCGACCAGCCCATCGGTCACCGGTAGGACGCTGCGCGAGGCCCCGGCCGAGCGGCGCTACACCAGGTACGCCGAGGGACGTGAGCGCGCGTTCATCGACCAGCTGCGCCGGCGCGTCCCCGAGGCCAGCGTCGGACAGCGGCTGCGCACCGTCTACGGCGGCGTGGCGGTCACGGTCCCGGCCAACCGCGTCGCCGACGTCGTGGCCATGAAGGGCGTGGTTGCCGTGCAGTCGGACGAGCCGGTGCGGCCGCTCACCGACGCCAGCCCGCAGTTCATCGGCGCCACCGCCGTCTACCCGCGCATGGGCGGGCCCGCGACCGCCGGACGTGGCGTGATCGTCGGCGTGCTCGACACCGGCGCGTGGCCGGAGCACCCGTCCTTCGCCGACCAGGGCCAGCTCGCCGTGCCGCCACGGCGGCCCGACGGCAAGCCGCGCGCCTGCGACTTCGGCGACAACCCGCTGACGCCGGGCAACGAGCCGTTCCGGTGCAACCGGAAGATCATCGCCGGGCAGGCGTTCCTGGAGACGTACCTCGACGACGCCGACCGGGCCCGCGCCGAGCGGTTCCACAACGCGCGCGACTCCGACGGGCACGGTACGCACACGGGCAGCACGGCGGTGGGCAACGTCGTCAGCCCGGCCCGCGCGCTGGGCATCGACCGGGGGCCGATCGGCGGGGTCGCGCCGGGCGCCTGGCTGTCGGTCTACAAGGTCTGCGGCGTGGAGGGCTGCTTCCCGTCGGACTCCGCCGCCGCGATCGCCGCCGCCGTCAAGGACGGCGTCAAGGTGATCAACTATTCGATCTCCGGGGGCACCACCCTCGACGTGGTCGAACTCGCCTTTCTCGACGCGTACGCCGCGGGGGTCTTCGTGGCCGCCGCCGCCGGCAACGAGGGACCCACGACCGGCACCACCCAGCACCTGTCGCCCTGGGTGACCACGGTGGCCGCCTCGACCCAGCGCCGCGAGTTCTCGTCCACGCTGCGCCTGCGCGCACCGGACGGGGCCCGGGCCACGCTCGCCGGGGCCACCATCACCCACGGGCTGTCCGCGCACCCTCTCGTGTTGGCGAGCGCGCCGCCGTACTCGAACGAGCGGTGCGACAAGCCCGCGCCGGCGGGCACGTTCACCGGCAAGATCGTGGCGTGCGAACGGGGCGGCAACCCCCGCGTCACCAAGGGCTACTACGTCAAGGCGGGCGGGGCCGAGGGGATGGTGCTCTACAACCCGACGCTCGCCGACGTGGAGACCGACAACCACTGGCTGCCGGCCGTACACCTGGCGGAAGGTACCCAGTTGAAGGCGTTCCTGGCGGCCCACCCGGGCACCACGGCGGAGTTCACCGATGGGCGCCGCCGGCCGGGCAGGGCCGACGTGCTGGCCGCGTTCTCCTCGCGCGGGCCGGCCGGCAACTTCCTCAAGCCCGACATCTCCGCGCCGGGGGTGCAGATCTTCGCGGGGCACTCGCCGGTCGCGAACAAAGTGGAGGATGGCCCGCCGGGCCAGTACTTCCAGGCCATCGCGGGTACGTCAATGGCGTCGCCGCACATCGCGGGTGCCGCGGCGCTGTTGCGGTCGCTGCATCCCGGGTGGACGCCCGGCCAGGTCCGCTCGGCCATGGTGACCACGGCGGTCAGCAAGGTCGTCAAGGAGGACCTCACGACGCCGGCCGGGCCGTTCGAGGTCGGGTCCGGCCGCATCGACGTGGCACGCGCGGCCGATCCCGGTCTCACCTTCGACGAGACCGCCGCGCGGATGACCGCGGTCCGCGACGACGCGGTCGCCATGGTGCAGCTCAACCTGCCGACGCTCAACGCGCCGGTGATGCCGGGGCGGCTGGACGTCACCCGCACGGTAACCAACGTGAGCGGCCGCCGGCTGACGTACACGGCGGTCGGCACCGGCCCCGACGGCACCGCCATCACCGTCCGGCCGGCGCGGTTCACCCTCGCCGCCGGGGCGCGCCAGCAACTGGCCGTCACCATCCGCAGCGCCGGCGCCAAGGGGCAGGTGTTCGGGCAGGTCCGGCTCGTACCGGCCGCCGGCTCGGGGGTGCCCGCGCTGCACCTGCCGGTGGCGTTCGTGCCCAAGCAGGGCGATGTGAAGCTGACGAGTACGTGCGAGCCCGCGCAGCTCGCCGTCGGCGCCCAGGCGGCGTGCACGGTGACGGCGGTCAACGGCGGCTACACGCCCGCGCGCGTCACGCTGACCACCCTGACCGGCCCTAACCTCGACGTGACCCGGGCCTCGCTGGGCATCATCGACGGCAACCTGGTGCGCCTGCAGCAGCGCGTGATCCCGGGGATCACGCCGAGCCGGCCGTCGCTGGCCCCGGGCGGCACGGGCAACAGCTACACGCCGCTGTCGAGCCTGGGCATCACACCCAACAAGGTCGGCGACGACGAACTGCTCAACTTCGACACGCCGCCCTTCACGTACGGCGGGCAGGTGTTCACCCGCCTCGGCGTGGACACCAACGGGTACGCCGTGCCGGGCGGCGGCACCCCCGAGGACGACAACTGCTGTGTCGTACGGATGCCCGACCCGGCGCGGCCGAACAACACGATCGCGCCGTTCTGGACCGACCTCGACGGCCGCAAGGCGCCCGGCATCTCCGTGGCGGCGGTCAGCAAGGGCGCGAAGAGGTGGATCGTCGTCGAGTGGCGGATGAACGTCTACGGTACGGACAACGACGAGCGCCATTTCCAACTGTGGCTGGGGGTGACCGGCCCGCCGACCCCGGCGGCGCTGCGCGAGTCGCGTCAGGACGTCACCTTCGCCTACGACCCGGCCAAGCTGCCCGCCAAGCCGCGCGACCTGCCGTTCCTGGTGGGCGCCGAGAACATCAACGGATCGGCGGCCGCGATCCTGGGCCGCGACGTCCTGCCCACCCGCGACCTCAAGGTCTTCGCGACCGCGCCGGTGGTGGGCGCGCCTCTGCGCTACACGGTGTGGGTGCGCGGCACCGGCGCGGGTACGGGCCGGGTGACCACCACGATGAGCACCCCGGCGGTGCCGGGCGTCACTGAGGTCGTGACGCGGCTGCCGGTGCGCCAACCGGGCCGGTGAGCCGGCCGTGGCCGGTCCCGCGCGGGTCGCCGGCGACGGTATCCACGACGTCCTCGATGATCTCGTCGACGGTGTCGGCGATCTCGGCGACCGTCTCGCCGACGGTCTCGGCCGTCTCGGCGGCGACCTCGACCAGCGTGAGCCCGCGTGCGGCGCGGTGGCGCAGGTACAACGTGGTGGCCAGGCCGAGGACGACGGCGGCGACCAGCGCCACCCAGGAGAAGCCCTTGAGGTATTTCTCGGCCTGCCGGCCGAGCGCGTAGATGACGAACGCGGTGCCGGCGGCCCAGCAGATCCCGCCGGTGGCGTTGGCGATGAGGAACTTGCGGTAGGGCACCTTGAGGGCGCCGGCGAGCGGGCCGGCGAGGATGCGCAGCAGGGCCACGAAGCGGCCGAAGAACACGGCCCACACCCCGTACCGGGCGAAGATCTGTTCGGCCCGGGCGAGGTGGGCGGGGCCGAGGTGCTTGGGGAAGCGCCGGCCGAGCCGGACCAGCATCGTACGTCCGCCGCGGCGGCCGATGGCGTAGCCGACGGAGTCGCCGGCGATCGCGCCGATGGAGGCGGCGACCGCCACCCAGCCGATCTCGACGACCCCGCTGGCCGCCATGATCGAGGAGGTGACGAGGACGATCTCGCCGGGCACGGGGATGCCCATGCTCTCCGTGAAGATGATCAGCCCGAGCGTGACGTACACGAGCAGTGGGGGCAGGCCAGTGAGCCACTGCTCAATGAGATGCACCGATTCGTCCGTTCGTCGTCGAATGCCCGACCGGGCGGCACCCGGCTGAATAAAGAAGCTAGACCAGTCGTGCTGCCGTGTCGACAACGCCCGAGCGTGGCCGGGGCGTCCGGCGCCGCCGGCCGGCCGCCGTGATCACCCGCGAGATGGCCGCGGAGACCTCCGCGGGCCGTTCCAGGCTCAGCATGTGACCCGCCTCGGGCAGGACGGTAAGTTCCGCGTGGGGCAGCGCGTCGGCGATGGTCTGCGCGCAGCGCGGCGGCGTCAACCGGTCCAGGGTGCCGACGAGGACGCTGACCGGAATTCCCCGCAGCGCCGGCAGGGTGTCCAGGCAGCGGTGCAGGTGCACGGCCGGCCGGAAGCCGCCGATCGAGCTCAGCGGGGTGTGCGCCAGGGTCGACAACGTCAGGCGTACGTCGGCGCGCCGGGCCGTCGCGCCGAACAGCAGCCACCGCAGAAACGGCAGCAGCCCGGGGGAGAGCGCGCGGTGCGGCCGCCAGGCGCCCGACCGGGCCAGCAGCGCGGCGCCGGTCAACTCCATGCGGCGGGCCATCGCGACCAGTGCCTGCGACGCCAGGCCGTAGTCGGTGTGGGTCGAGCCTTCCGCGCTCGTGGCGACCAGGACCGTCCCGGCCACCGAGGCGGTCAACAGGTCGGGGTGGCGCACGGCCAGTTCGAGGATCGCCATGCCGCCCAGGCTGTGGCCCACGAGGACGGCCCGCTGGCGGGGCGCGAGTTCGATGGTCAGCACCTCGGCGAGGTCGTCGGCGAGCCGCGCGACGGTCGCCCGCCCCGGTTCCACGTGCGTCGAGCGGCCGTGCCCGCGCAGGTCGTAGGCGATGACCCGGTGCCCCTGGTCCACGAGGGCCTCGACCTGCGGCCGCCAGACGCGCTTGTCCAGCGTCCAGCCGTGCACCAGCACGACCGCGACCGGCGCGTCGGCCGGGCCGTGCCGATCGACGGACAGCCGGCCACCGTCCGTCAGCGGGATCGTGGCATCCATCGGCACCTCCCTCGTTCCATTCTGACCGACAGTGATCGACCTCGCATTACCCATCGGTACGCTTTGCCAACACTGAAGAGTGCGACAGGCTGATGGCCATGTCTAGGTCCGAGGGAGTTACCCCCCAGGAAGCGCTGGAAGTCCTACTCGCGGGCAACACCCGGTTCATCGGGAGGACGCCACGCTACGGTCACGAGGCCAGTTCGGAGGCGGCTCGCTCGGGCGAACAGAAGCCGTACGCGGTCGTGGCGGGGTGTATCGACTCCCGCGTCCCCCTTGAGACGATCTTCGATCAGGACTTCGGGTCCATCGCGGTCGTCCGGTCCGGGGCCCACGTGCTGGACCGGGCGTTGATCGGCTCGATCGAGTTCGCGGTCACCGAGCTGACGGTCCCGCTGGTGCTCGTGCTGGGCCACGAGCGGTGCGGGGCGGTGGCGGCGACGGTGAAGTCGGTCCGGGCCGGCACCCGGCCACCGGGTGCCCAGTCCTACCTCGTGGAGGTCATCGCGCCGTCGGTGACCGGTGCCGAGGCGGAACTGCCCGCCGGCCCCGGTCCGGTCTCCGAGGACGACCTGGCGGCCCGGGCGACGCGCCGGCACGTGCTGTTCACGGTGGCCCAGTTGCGCGCGTTGCCCGTCGTGGCGACGTCGCGCGGCGCGGTCGCCGTCGCCGGAGCGATCTACGACCTTGATTCCGGCGCAGTCGAACTGCTGACCGGACCCTGACGCTGGGTGGCCCTTAACGGGCAAACTGGAGGCATGACCCCCACCGGCGACGCCGACATCGTGACGGCCGCCGCCGTTCCCGCGCCGCGCGGGACCGTGCCGGCGGTGGGCGACCTCGACCCGGCCGTGGTCGCGCAGGCCGGGCAGATCGCCGGGCGGGCCGCCGCGGACCTCGGGTTGGTGGTGCGCGAGCTGGACAGCGTCGCCGACCTGGACGCACTCGCCCTGCTCTTCCAGCGGGTGTGGTCGGCGCCCAACGTCGACCAGGTGATCAACTGTTCGACGATGCGCGCGCTGGAGCACGTCGGCAACTACGTCGTCGGGGCGTACCGGTCGGGCGAACTGGTCGGCGGGTCCGTGGCCTTCCTCGGCCTGGACCGCGCCGGGGTCATGCTGCACTCGCACCTGGCCGGCGTGGCCCCCGGCGGGCAGGGCCAGGGCGTGGGCCGCGTGCTCAAGCAGCACCAGCGCGCGTGGGCGCTGCGCCGGGGCATCCGCCGCGTCACCTGGACCTACGACCCCCTGCTGAGCCGCAACGCCTACTTCAACCTGCAGAAGCTGGGCGGCCTGCCGGTGGCGTACGAGCCCGACTTCTACGGCGTGCTCGACGACGGCATCAACACCGGCGACGCGACCGACCGCCTGGTGCTGCTCTGGGAGGTCGACTCCCCCCGGGCCGTGGCCGCCGCGCGCGGCGAGCTGGCCGCCCCCGACGCGGCCGCGTTGCGGGCGGCGGGAGCGGCGGTCCTCGTCGACCGGACCGGCGATGATCCGGTGTCCCTCGATGAGGGGTCAGCGCCGGGCGGGCCGGCGGCGCTCGTGGCGCTGCCCGCCGACATCGAGGGCCTGCGGCCCCGCCGGCCCGACGTCGCCGCGGCGTGGCGGTACGCCGTACGTGCCGCGCTGACCGCGGCGCTGGCGGCCGGGTACCGGTTCGACGGCTTCGACCGGGCCGGCTGGTACGTCCTGGTGAATGCCGGGACGTCAGGTGCGTGACGAGCGGAGGAGCGGCCAGTGCGGCTGACGGGTGTGGAGCTGCGGCGCATCGCGATGCCCCTCGTGACACCGTTTCGGACCTCGTTCGGCACCGAGCTGGCACGCGACGTGCTGCTCGTGCGGGCGGTCACGGCCGACGCCGAGGGTTGGGGCGAGTGCGTCACCATGGACGCCCCGCTCTACTCCGCCGAGTACGTCGACGGCGCCGCCGAGGTGATCACCCGGTTCCTGCTGCCCGGACTCGGTGACCTGAACGCGGCGGGCACGCTCGACGCGTACACGGCCGAACCGGTCTTCGCGCACGTCAAGGGACACCCGATGGCCAAGGCCGCGCTGCAGACCGCGATCCTCGACGCGCAGCTGCGCGCGGCCGGCATGTCCTTCGGCGGCTTCCTCGGCGCGGTCCGCGACCGGGTGCCCGCCGGGGTGTCGGTCGGCATCATGGACTCGATCCCGCAGCTGCTCGAGGCCGTCGAAGAATACCTTGATCGCGGGTACGTGCGGATCAAGCTGAAGATCGAACCGGGCTGGGACGTCGAGCCCGTGCGCGCCGTCCGGGAGCGCTTCGGCGACGACCTGCTGCTCCAGGTCGACGCGAACACCGCGTACACCCTGGCCGACGCCCGCCACCTGGCCCGGCTCGACGAATTCGACCTGCTGCTCATCGAGCAGCCGCTGCCGGAGGACGACCTGCGCGGGCACGCGGCGCTCGCCACGTCCCTGGCCACCCCGATCTGCCTCGACGAGTCGATCACCTCGGCGCGCGCGGCGGCCGACGCCATCGCCCTCGGCGCCACCTCGGTGGTCAACGTCAAGCCCGGCCGGGTCGGCGGCTACCTGGAGGCCCGCCGGGTGCACGACGTCTGCGTGGCCAACGGCGTGCCGGTGTGGTGCGGCGGGATGCTGGAGACCGGGCTCGGCCGCGCGGCCAACCTGGCCCTGGCCGCCCTGCCGGGCTTCGTGCTGCCCGGCGACACGTCGGCCTCGGAGCGCTACTTCACCCGCGACGTGACCAGGCCCTTCGTGCTGGAGGACGGGCACGTGGCCGTACCGGACGGGCCGGGGCTGGGCGTGGCGCCGCTGCCGGACGTACTCGATGAGGTCACGACCGCGACCACCTGGCTGCCGCTGTAGCCCACGGCCGCGACCGGCCGCGGACAGCGAAAATCCCCGCGACGCAGCGGCGTCGCGGGGACCTCTCAGCTGTGTCGAGCCTCAGCCCTCGAAGACGCCGGCCTCGACGAGGCGCTTCTCGGTCGCGTCCCAGCCGTGGCCGGGCTGCGCGGCGGCGAGGGCGCCGAGCTCGGCGCGGATCTTGGCACCGTGACCGGCCCCGGTCAGGACGCGGATCTCCTCGACGAAGGCGTCCGAGTCGGTGCGCAGGTGCAGCGTCTTGCCGTTGGTCAGGTTGCGCACGTAGGCGTGCTTGCCGCCGTTGAGCGGGATGATGTACTTGAACTCACCGAGGACGGAGAGCGCGCCGCCGGTGGCCTGACCGGCCCGGACTGATGCGCGCGCGGTCTTTGAGGTGCTGCTAGCCACGCCGGGACTCCCTGAAGAAATGGTGCGGACACGAAGGGCACGACAATGCTACCTGACGTCCTCATCCCCGCCGACCGGCCGTGGTGCGCATCCCCCACTTGCGCTCTTTTGCCACACTGGCCACACCAGTCATCATGGACAAGCCAGTGACGTAACCACTTCGGGCACCCCTCGTTGTACGGATGAGGAGCGCCGCGGACATCTGCGGTACGAGGTCGTAGGGGAAGACGCACCTCGTCCCTGGAGGCCTGCTGTGTCAACCCGTGGCGTCATCTACGTGCACTCGGCGCCGCTCGCCGTGGCTCCCCACGTCGAGTGGGCCGTGGCGCGCGTCCTCGGTACACCGGTGCGGCTCGACTGGAGCCCGCAACCGGTTGAGACGGCTGCCCGCCGCACGGAGTGTACGTGGACGGGCCGCCCCGGCACGGGCGCGGAGTTCGCCGCCGCGCTGCGGGTCTGGCCGATGCTGCGTTTCGAGATCACCGAGGAGCCGTCGCCCGGCGCGGACGGCGAGCGGTTCATGTTCGTCCCCGGCCTGGGCCTGTTCCGGGCCGCGACCAGCGCGAACGGCGACATCCAACTGGGCGAGGACATGGTGCGGCACCTGATCGCCACCACGCGCGGCCACGAGGGCCTGGCCCACGCCCTGCAGGGCGCCCTCGGCGCGGCCTGGGACGCCGAACTCGAGCCCTACCGGTACGCGGGGGAGGGCGCGACCCCCACGTGGCTCACCCGCGTCGGCTGACGGGTGGACACGCAGGCCCACAAGTCGACGTCACGGCCGCGATGTGGTGGGGTAGGCCGGTGCGCATCGGAGCTGCCCGAAGGTTCGTCGCCGTCCTCGCGGCGGCCGGGGTCGCCTGCGTCGGCGCGGCCTGCTC